>JAUSHG010000028.1 GCA_030648695.1 bacterium
AAATACTACAAAGATGATGCCGCATGGGATACGGCCGAAGAGGCGCTCCGCGGTGTCTTGAAAACGCGAGGGGAGAAATTCATGGAAGCGGAAAACGAAGCCGCGTTTTACGGACCAAAGATTGACGTGCAGATGAAAGACGTGCGCGGCGCAGAAAATACCGCATTCACCGTGCAGTACGACTTCGTGATGCCCAAACGCTTTAAGCTCGTCTTCAATGACAAGGACGGGACAGAAAAAGAGGCCATCGTGATTCACCGCTCCGCAGTCGGTGCCTTGGAGCGTTTGATTGCATTTCTTATTGAAAAATATGACGGCGCGTTTCCCTACTGGCTCTCACCCGTACAAGTGAAAGTGATTCCAGTCGGCGAGAAATTTCTCGCGTATGCAAAGAAAGTCCACGACGAGCTTATGCAGGCAAACATCCGCAGTGAGCTTGACGAAAGCAACGAAACGCTCGGCAAGAAAGTCCGCGCCGCAAAACTGGAAAAGGCGCCGTATTGGATTGTCGTGGGTGAAAAAGAAATGACCGAAAAAACCGTAACCCTTGAAAGCCGCGAGGGTACAAAAGAAGTTCTGCCCCTTGCAGAGCTTCAAAGCACTCTATCGGGAAAAAAGAAGTAAAGAAAAAGTCGGTCTCCGCAACGCAGAGACCGGCTTGAAAGCGCACCGTCACGAATTGCAAATCAGAAACGAAACAGAGTCCACCGTAATCCGGTCTGCAACCATTCCTCCCTTTGCCAGACGTTCCCGGCCTTCAGGAGAGTCCTCCCTTACCACCACGATACCGTTTCCTTCTTCTACGGGGGAGACATTTTCATTCTGCAAAATCGCTATCCGGGCGGCGGCTTGAACTTTTGGGGTTAAAAAATCGGCGAGCGTCATAATAATTTCCTAATGTACATTATAGAATACTCACTTATTGATGTCAACTAAGTGTTCTTCGAGCCTCCTCCGACTGGTCCTCAATCCGGCGAAATCCTCAATAAAAGGAGTAACCACATTCCCTCTGCGAGTGGTACGCTCGTAGGCATCATATTCTGTGGCATATGCTGCCGTCCCAAAATCTATAACAAAAGGCCGGCCATCGGTTTTCCCTATCATAATGTTTCCTTTATGCAAATCCCGGTGATAGATACCGCGCTCATGCATAGCGGTTATAAATTTCTCCAATTCTGTCCAAAACGTATGGCCATCAAAGGTGGGCGGCAGATCCTCTCTTCCGGTAACTACATCATCAATACTAACCGCGGACAGACGTTCCATAGCCAGAGCGCTTACTTTGGCCGACTTGCCTTTAGGGTCAGCAACCAGATGTTCAACGGAATAATATGGTTTGGGAATCCCCACTTTTCCAGAAATAGGTTGGAGGTCAGAAAGGAATTGTGCTTCCAGCGAAGCACTGTTGTAAAAAGGAGCCCCCACCCGAAGCGGAGATATCGTGCCGAACTCCTCGCTGTCGTTGATAATCTTTACGCAGACATCTGGATTAGAATCAAGCGGGTATACTTCAGCTAACGTACCTTTTCCGATGAGATTTTCTGCGCGCTCAAGGAGTGTTCCAACATACGCAATAAATTCTTCTTTTATTCTATCAGTTCTTTCACTTTTCTCCTCCACATGCGGAACTGGTTCCTCAAGTTGTTCGAAGTGGACCATAGTTATATATCCAACGTTGCTTTGGTGGCATTGGACTGGATAAAGCTCTTGCGCGAAGGCACGTCCTCACCCATCAGAATATCAAATACCTTGTCAGCTTCCTGCGCATCCCCGATGCTCACCTGCTTCAAAATGCGGCGTGCGGGGTCCATGGTGGTTTCCCAGAGTTCCTCGGGATTCATCTCTCCCAAACCTTTGTAGCGCTGGATGGAAACAGTTAGCTTTTTAGCTGGTTGGCTTTTTAGCTTTTTAGTGTCAGCAGATTCCCCGTCCTGTTTCGCCTCACCTTCTTCCTCTTCACTCGCCTCTCGGTTCTCGTCTCTCGATTCTTCTTCAGCTTCCTTGAGTTCTATCCCCTCTTTTTTGAGATATGCATTTTTCTCCTGCTCCGAGTAAAAATAATGAATCTCCTTTCCTCGCTTGATTTTGTAGAGCGGCGGCTGGGCAATATAAATATACCCTCCTTCAAGGAGCGCCTTGAAGTAGCGGTAGAAAAGCGTCAAAAGAAGTGTCCTGATGTGCGCGCCGTCCACGTCGGCATCAGTTGCGATAATGATTTTATGGTAGCGGAGTTTGGACACATCAAAACTTTCGGCAATGCCGGTACCCATGGCAATCACGAGCGCCTTGATTTCCGCAAACCCGAGAATCTTATCAAGCCGCGCGCGCTCAACATTCAAAATCTTACCCTTAAGCGGCAGTACCGCCTGCGTGCGCCTGTCGCGGCCTTGCTTACTGCTGTTATGCACGAATACTCCGCTTGCGAGTGCAAAATTGTGGGTTTTTGGTACTTCAATATCATATACATCAACCTTCGTCGAAAGCGAAACAATGGTTTTGATACGATGGTTATAATTTGCCACCGCTTCCTCCAATTTTTTGCGGTCATTTTCAAAAAATCGGCTTGCAATCGTATCAAGCTTAATCAAGCTCCTATCGCGGCGTTCTTTTCGAATCGCATCATAGCGGCTTTCGCTGACACTGCCTGATTCAATCCATACTTCATGCAGAACACGGAGTGCCTTGCGCAAATATGTTTGGTTGTAGGTCTCTTTCCTCTGTGCGCGAAATTCAGGCGTCCATTGCGTTTTCGTTTTCTCACTCCTCCACGCAAGGAGGTCACTGTTGCTCCATTCCTTTTCCGCTATCTCCTGCAACCACTCTTTTCGTTCCGGGTGCTTCTGGAAATAAGTAGCAACTTTTTCCGATTGTCTCTTCCGATTCTCTGAAGATTCCCAGTACGCCCTCTGATTTTCATT
>JAUSHG010000033.1 GCA_030648695.1 bacterium
GCTCCACTGCCTTCTGCGAAGTATCCCTTTGGGTGCCGACGTTAACAACCGCCACTCCTGCTTCCTGCGCGCGCAGAATTACCTCATCGCGGTCGGAATCAAAGGCGGCAAAATTAACGTGGGTGTGGATGTCTATATAAGAAAAGGAACTCATACCCTGAAACTGAAAAAAAATCAGGTACTATTTCTTACCCCATTCATGTTTTGAAATACCCGCTTGTCGTAAAATCTCCGCGACCAAGGACCCCGATATATCCTTGCGATGCGGATTGGGTACGCGCAACTTCAACCCTCCCTTTATCATAAAGAGATGGCGTCCGCCTGAATACGGGCCGTTAAATCCGAATTCTCTCAATCGTCGTATGAGGACGCGCAGAGAGATGCTCCTAGGCATAGATGAATTCTTTCCGCCGGTCAAAATCAAAACGCAGTCCGGGTATTGTGTCTCCTGACTTAATCTTCAACACGAGCCAGTCCTCCAACACTTCCTGCAATTCAGAGCGGCATTTCTCAAGCGTTTTGGCATTCGCCCACACACCACGTAACCCTTTAATCTCTCCGAAATAAGTTTTATCGGGGAGTATTTTATACGAGGCGCTATGCAATTTTGCCTCTATAAAAGAAGAAATCATACCACGTATAATAGCACGTCTGACGTGTCTTTGCAAAAAGCTACGAGCTGTAGAATGACAAACATCAATGCAGTAAAAGAAGGATTTATGATTCATAATTTAGGATTCAAGAAGGAAAGCGATTCTTCAAGAGTTGCTCCAGTGTAAATGCATTTGCATGTTTGCACAAACCAAGATACGAGGAAAGATTGCGCTCATTTGCCAGCCGGAGCATTCGGCGTTTCGTCTTTGTTCGCAGCACTCTGTAGTGTGGAAGCGAGACGTAACCAAGAAAATCAACGCCGCTTGTAATCTTTCTGATTTCCACCTTACGCGGATGTAACAGAAGTAACAGTGTATTGCTTAAAAAGTCACGGAGCGTGGCAATGTGCGCTTCAAGACGTTCGCGGGAAGCGTCCAAAATCACAAAGTCATCGCAGTACCGGATATAGTATTTTGCTTTGAGTTGATGCTTCACGAATTGGTCAAGTTCATTGAGATACACGTTCGCAAACAGCTGGCTGGTAACGTTACCAAGCGGCAGACCTTTTCCGGGTGCTGTTTCAAAGGAACCGATAATTATCCGAATCAGGTAAAATAATTTCGGGTCGGAAATCTGTCGTGCCAAAAGAGCAAGTAACACTTCATGGTCAATCCCGTCAAAGAACTTCCTGATGTCGCATTTGAGCGCAAAACCCCGCTTGCTATAATTGGCGGTCAATTTTCGCGCAAACTCCGCAAACCGTTCCACTCCCCTGTGTGTGCCTTTGCGGTTGCGTGACGCATACGAATCATGTATAAATCCCCTGTCAAAGACGGCGTACAATTTCCGATAGACGGCTTGATACAGTACTCTGTCCCGCACACTGGCCTTATGTATCTTTCGCAGCTTCGGGTCCTGCACATAAAATACTGCGTAAGGTTCGGGCCTCCAAACGCCTGAAGCGAGCCCGCGATGCAGGCCGAACAACTCCTCCTCCAGATGCAATTCAAACTCTGCCACGTCTTGCTTCCCACGCTTGCCTCTTCTAAATTCCTTCCACGCTTCAAGTAAATTTGCAGCCGAAATTACATCATGAAATCCAATACCATGACGCCCCCCCCCCGACAACACTCCTTCGGTTGTGCATCGTATCAGGATACTACACAAGGACCTGTACTGCATTGCGGGCAGATTTTCCAAACGCGATAAGCTCGGCATTCATGCACGCATAGAGGCGCAGTGCCTGCACGCACTTGAACTGGCGATAGAGGCCGCGTTCAAACCAACCACGCAAAAACTCGGCGACCTAAAAAATCTGCGAGTCAGAGCAGAGGTACTGAAACACCTCGTGCGTACTGAACATGAACTGCAGATTATAGATGACAAAACATATCTGCGCATCTCCGAACAATTGGTAGAAATCTCCAAAATGACAAATGGTTGGATTAACTACACGCAAAAAGGAGCGTGATGCTCCTTTCGTGCGAGAAACTTCCTGCCGAGACCGCAAGTTCGGATTCCGGTTGTCGCGATAGTTCCAGTTGACCCTGAACTTGCCGTCGTTCCAGTTCGCGTTCGGCACATTGCCATCGGCGTTGCGGGAACCTCCTAACTAATATCCGATTCCTTCCGTTTCACTGAAGGTCTTTTGCAAAACCTTCTGTATTTTCTCTGCGGTACAAGCAAGCATCGTATGGAACCGGATACGCAGTTTCTATATATGACCAATCGTCATCCTGACTATTTTCTAGCCAAGACCGACTGCACAGTCGGAATGTATTGTATAAAAAATCACCCCGCTTTTGCAAACAGGGTGATGCGAAGGGAACAAGGCAGAAAGGTTAAGGAGTAACTGCCTGCCGAGACCGCAAGCTCGGAAGCCGGTCGCCGCGATAGCCCCAGCCGACCCCGAACTCGCCGCCGCCCCAGCCCGCGCTCGGCACACAGCCATCGGCGTTGCGGGAACCTGAACAGAGCGTTACATTCTGGATGTCCAGATGTTTCCATGTTTCAAGGAAGTACTTGAGTTCATGGAGCATACGCTCCAAAAGTGTTACTCCCTTGATGTTTCTCGCCGCCAAGTCGTCGGCCGAGAGATTTTTGAGTTCCTCATCGGCCTCAACACGGTCGCGCACCCAGATGGCGTAGTGTTCGGTCGGCGTCCGGTCGTTAGTCGGAACATTGCCATCCAAATCATCCGCATAACGCCAACAGGGAAACCGTTTGACACAGGCGTCATAGACGCCATTCATCGTCAGTCCTTTGGCAACGATGATGAGGCGGCCAAAACCCTTTTGCTTCTCGGGAATTCTCAATCCAGAGAAATCATGGGTCTCGCCGAACTCCTCGCGATACAATACCTCCCACTGTTTAAGCGGATCGCGGATTGTTTCCGGGTCAGGAAATAATCCGCGGACTTGGGCGATAAACTCGGATTTGCTTCCGATAACCCGTTGCGCGACTTCGAAAGAGAGATCTGTGGGTACCGCCTGAATGGCAAGACCATATATATCCCTCATTTGTCCCGTGGTTGCTGAACGTGTTTCCACTTCTTTTAAGGCAGTCTCATTCTTCATGAGCAGTCCTTTTCTTTTTCAATTTGCCATCTCCCTGCGAAAGTGCAGAGCCATGGATACTATGACAAGTATACTACAGAACTCATCTGTAGTCAATAGTCCTCGCTGTAAAAACATGATATGATATCTTCATACTAGGTTATCATACACTCATGACTACTATATCCGTACCAATTAGTGAGGAACAGGAGAAGTTTATTGACTCTCTTGTGAAGAGCGGTAAGGCGGCTAACAAGGCGCATGCCGTCCGTCAGGCGCTTGCCCGATTTGAAGAACATGAGGCAGTCGCTGCAGTGCTCCAAGCGGAACGTGAACCGATTCTTCGGGGGGATTTGAAAAAACTGCTTAAAAAGTTCTAGGACTGGAATGATACGTATTTGCTTCAAACCGACGTTCGTTCGACAGTTCAAAAAACTAGACCCTCTTCTCCAAGAGGAGGCATTTGAAAAGATTGAACTGTTCAAAGACCCGAAGAACCACGGGACGCTAAAGGTGCACAAACTGCACGGCCCGTTAAAAGACCGATACAGCTTTTCGGTGAACTATAAAACAAGAATTGTATTCAACTTCCTTTCTGAAACGGAAGCGGTATTGCTCACCATCGGTGACCACGCGATATATCGGTAACTAAAATGATTATGAAACAAAAAGATACCGGCAATGCAAAAGCGACTCCGAAAAGAACCTCTTCCAGCCTACGAGCAGAGGATGCATGGTGCGATGATAAGCAAGTCGAGAAATTCACCAAACGCTTCATCAATCGTTACCGAGAGGCATTACAGGCACTGGCTGACAAATAAGAACTGCGAAAATTATTCCTTGCGGGGAAACAGAGGGGTTTCCGGAGTAGAGTTGCTCCTTACGAGAGCTTTTATTTTTTCACAGGTATCCGGCATTAATGGATTGAGCATTCGGGCAATCGCATACAAACCCACCACCAGCTCTTCAATGATAGCTTCTGCTTTTTGTTTGTCTGTTTTGACCAGTTTGAACGGCTCGGTTTCCTGAATGCGCCGGTCAAGAGCGGCAATGGATTCAGACACAATATCTGCCGCTTTCTGAATGTGATACGCATCCAATGCATCCATGAATGACTGCGGAATGGCCTGTTCCGGAACTGCGACGGGCTTTCCGAGATGTGTCGCGGCCATCTTCATAATACGGCTCACCAGATTGCCCAGCCCATTCGCCAAATCCGCGTTATACGCCTCTTTAAAACTTGAAAGTGTCAGGTCGCTGTCTTCAAACGGAGAAACATGGCGCGCCAGATAAAAACGCACCGCCTCGGCTCCGTACTCTGAAATCAGCTGCTGCGGGTCAACTACATTCCCCAATGTCTTTGACATTTTGGTGCCTCCGGAGGTGATAAATCCATGCACCACTATTTTCTTTGGCAGAGGTAAACCTGCAGAGAGAAGCATACCCGGCCAAATCGCGGCGTGAAAACGCAGAATATCCTTTCCAATAATATGCGCGTCTGCCGGCCAGAATTTTGTATACAGCGCTTCATTCTGTCCGAACCCAAGCGCACTTATGTAGTTTGCCAGTGCATCGCACCAGACATACATTTTCTGCGAGGGGTCGTTTGGCACCGGCACCCCGACCGACACCTTTCCCGCAGGACGTGAAAAGCTCACATCTTCCAGCCCTCGCGAAAGTAAAGCCAGAATCTCATTGCGCCGCGTGTCCGGCTGTATCTCAAGCTTTCCGCTTTCAATGTGTTCCTTAATCTGTGCGGTGTATTTTGAAAGCTTGAAGAAATAGTTCTCTTCTTCAAGCACCTGCGGCGCCTCCCCATGGTCCGGACATGTGCCGTCCACCAGTTCTTTTTCGGTTATAAACGCCTCATGCCCCACGCAATACAGTCCCCTATAGGAGCGCTTTTCAAAATCCCCCGCCACCTCAATTTTCTTCCACAAGGCAATGGCTCCCGGCCAGTGACGCTCTGCGTCAGAGGTGCGGATAAACTGGTCGTAGGAAATAGAGAGGTCTGCAAACAGCGTCTTAAAATTTGAAACCACATGTGCAAGATACTCATCTGTGCTTTTCCCTGCCGCTTCTGCCGCACGCACCACCTTTTCGGTATTCTCATCCACTCCGGTAAGCAAATACACTTCCTCTCCTTTCAGACGGTGATACCGTGCCACGATATCGGCAAAAACGGTTGAATACGCATGCCCCATGTGGGGATTCGCGTTCGGATAGAAAATGGGCGTAGTAATGTAAAACGATTTTCCCATAGAATGAATACCCAATAACCAAGATACAATAACCGAACAACTGACAATAAACAATAATCAAAAAGCTCCTAATGTTACTCACATTTCTTAATAATTGCAGACAGAATGTTGCGCAATTCGGTTGCTTCTTGCAATAACGTTGAAAGGACCTTTTCTTTTCCCAGATTCGCGACGGCAAGAAGTTCCAACCAATGAATGCATTCCTTTGCTTCTCTACGCGAGATTTTCAAACGCAGTGCAAAATCCTTTTTACCAAGGGCATCATTTGCTTCCCGATAATTCGCTCCAATAGAACCTGCGGCACCAACTGCCTGGCCGGTCAGACGATCGTTTATCGGTGTGCGCGGAACTGACATACACAATACCACGACATTTTTTGCGAATTCAGTTGTACGCTCCTCTAAATCAAATGGATGTCCTCCTCGAGGTTTTGGTGATTGAATATTGGGCATTGTTTGGAGCTTGTTTCTTGGTTATTGATGTTTGCGCTGACTATGTCTGCATAGCGAGCTTACGTCGTAGCGGCCTTGCGGCGCTGCATATCGTCAAAATACTCAACAAGTGTTGCGGCAACGGGTACCGAGAGAATGATACCCAAAAATCCGGCGAGCTTTCCTCCGACGATAATCGCGAGAATGACGAGCATTGGCGGTACGCCCACAATCTTCTTGACCACCAGCGGATAAATCAGATGGTTCTCAAACTGCTGGATGATGACATACAGGCCGCCCACGAGCAAAAAAAGCGAAATACCGCCCTGCGCATATGCAAGCGCCACGGCCGGAATGGCCGAAAGAATGGGCCCAAACAGCGGAATAATTTCCAGAATTCCGGCAAGGGCGGCAAGGAAAAGCGCGTTTTTGACCCCAAGGACAGTGAGCCCGAGATATACCAGAAGCCCTACGAGAACAGCGAGCAAAATCTGCCCCTGCAGCCACAATCCGATTTTTCGCTGGGAGCGTTTCCAGAGTCCGATGACATAGGCCTCACGGCTCTGCGGAGTAACCACGCGCAGAAATTTACCCACTCCGTCTTCCTGCACCGCCAGATAGAACGAAAGGACGATAATGAGCATGAAGCTCACTACGCCGCCGAACACCACGCTGACGTTATCCCAAAAACCTTCCGAGAAACTGGAGAGGATTTGGCTCACATTTACAAAAGCGGAAGAAAAAGACGAGGGGCGGGAAAGCTCGCGAACGACACTGTCGCCCTGCGAAATATCGCGGGAAAGCGACTCTGCAAAGGACGCTCCCTCGCGCACGGACTCCGGCGGCAGAGAAATCGCGTTCGGAATCACCTCCAGAACTTCCGGCACCTGGCGGAGAAAATTGGCTGTGTCCGACAAGAGCGAAGGAACAAAGAAATAGAACACAGCCACGAACATAACCGAGAGCACAATGTAGGTGGAGAGTACGGCAATGACGCGGGAAATGCCCCGTTTGATAACGGAGAGGATAAACGGCTCAATGGCTGACGCAATCACCACCGAAGCGAGCACTACGAGCACCACATCCCGCAAATACAGAAGCGCCAGTATAAACAGAACGACAAAAACCGCCCGAAAGAGCGTTCCGGTACCAATTTGAATAGTCGTGCGGGGCACCTCCGACATTTGAGCCATCATAGCATGAAAATACAGCACGGACATACCCACGCTGTATTTTTACCATTAACTTTTAATTCTTTACTGTTAACCGTTAAGAATCAAGGGTTAATAGTTTTGCGATAGCGGCCTCATCCTCCACCGGACCGATAAGCGCAAGATTGAGTCGTGAGTCGGTAAAATATTTCTTGCATACGATGGACACCTCTTCCTTGGTTACCGCACGGACCGCATCCGCCGCCTCCTTCGGAGTAAGCACGGGGCGGTGCAGAATCTCCTGTGCTCCGTAAAAATCACCGACCGAATCTGACGACTCAAGACCGAGGTAGAGGTTGCCCACCAGATACTCTTTCGCATGCTCCAGTTCAGAAAGGGTGATGGAATTTGATTTGAGCACCCGCACTTCTTCCAGAATAGCGATAATGGCCTCCGACAGGCGATGTGCAGGAACTCCGGCGGTAATCTCCAGAAACCCGTGGTCCGTAAAATGCTCGGTAGATGCCCCGATGTAGTAGCAAATACCCAAGCCCTCGCGCATTTTCTGAAACAGCCGGGAGCTCATGCCGCCCCCCAAAAGCGCGGTTGCCACGCGCAGAGCGGGATTTCGTTTGTCATAAATGTCCTGTGTCCGGATACCGAACGCCACATGCACCTGGTCGGTTTTTTTTGCCTTGATGGCAAGACCCGGTTTTTTCTGCACTTCTTTGACCTTCAGCTTCCGGTGCTTCTTTCCGGTTGGCATATATGAAAACGCCTCGGTGAGCGCCTTTTTTGCGGCGGCCTCTTCAAAGTTTCCGGCGACAATGACGGCGGTTGCGGGAGCCACGTAGTGCTCGGAGCGGTACTTCAAAATACCTTCGCGCGTAGTAGTGCGGACGGTGTCCGGCGTTCCGGCAATATCCCACCCTGCCGGCTGGTCCGCATAGAGGAGCTCAAGAAGGATGTCATGAATATGGCGGGGCGGCAGGTCCTGATACATTTTTATCTCCTCCACTATCACTCCCTTTTCTTTTTCCAATTCCTCGCCTGGAAATGTGGAGTGCAGATAAATGTCGGAAACTACATCCAGAATCTTGCCGAAATGCCGGCGGTCTGACTTGGCGTAGTAGCCGGTCATTTCCTGAGACGTAAACGCATTGTACTGGGCGCCGATACCGTCCAGTTCTTTGACAATATCTATGGCCTTGGGACGCTTCACGGTTCCTTTGAAGCACATGTGCTCCAAAAAGTGCGAAATGCCGCTTATCTCCTTGGTTTCGTATTTTGAACCCGCCTCAACAAGCACCATGACGGTGACGGTCGGATTGTCCTGCATGGGCACGGTGATGAGCCGCAGGCCGTTTGGAAGAATTGTTTTGGAGAATAACATAACAATACGAACTACGAAAAGAATACGAAATTACGAACAGGCGAATCATACCAAAGCCGAAAATTAACGCAAAGAAAAGTAACCTTATTTCTGGCCACGAGCGAGTTACGCGATAGAAAAAGAGGCCAGTCAATTAGGAGGCAGGCTGATTCCTCAAGAAGATAGTAAGTTCCTGGATAGCCATGCGGTCTTGTTTTCCGGTATCGCGAGCGCGCACCGTGACATCCCCTTTCTCAAGCGAGTCAAAATCCACGGTAATACAAAACGGTGTGCCGATTTCATCCTGTCGACGATACCGCTTGCCGATATTGCCGTTATCATCAAACATAACCGCTCCGCCAAATGCAGGGTCTTTTTTAAGCAGTTGATACACCTCCCTCGCCTTTGCCACCAGCTCCGGCTTGTTTTTGAGGAGAGGAAACACTGCCGCTTTTATGGGAGCAACCGCGGGCTTGAGTTTAAGAAAACTTCGCACCTCGCCGTTCATCTCATCTTCAGTGTAAGCGGAAAGCAAAACCGCGAGCACACTGCGCTCCACTCCCAAGGAGGGCTCCACCACATGCGGAATAAACGACTCATTCGTTTCCTCATCCACAAATTCCAATTTCGCGCCACTCATCGTCTGATGATTGCGCAAATCAAAATCCGTGCGATACGCAAGGCCGTACAGCTCCTTGCGGCCAAACGGAAAATCAAAATCAAAATCAAAGGTGCGCTTGGAATAGTGCGCGCGGTCACCCTCGGAAACCTCCAGTTCATGCGTTTTTGTTCTATCAATACCGATAGATTCAAGAAACCGGAGCATTTCGGTGCGCCACATCTCAAACACGCCTTCCCACTCTTTTGGTTTTACAAAATATTCCACCTCCATCTGCTCCAGTTCGCGAAGCCGGAACAGAAAATCGCGCGGCGCAATCTCATTTCTGAATGCCTTGCCGATTTGCCCGATACCAAACGGTAGTCGCGGATGAAACGAATCAACCACATTCTTGAAATTCGTGAAAATGCCTTGTGCGGTTTCGGGACGGAGGTACGCTACTGAATTCTCTTCCTGTACTGCTCCGACATGGGTCTGAAACATCATATTAAACTGACTCAAGTCCCCAAGAGCTCCGCCGCAATCCGGACAGAAAGGTCCGACCTTTTTCCCGTCCCCAAGGTCGGACCTTGTAATTTGATCTGCCCGAAACCGGTGTTTGCATTTACTGCACACAACCATCGGGTCTGAAAAACCGCCGACATGCCCGCTTGCTTCAAGTACCTCTTTTTTGGTGATGAGAGCGGCGTCAACTCCGAACATGTCATCGCGGTTGCTTACGAACTGCTTCCACCAGAGATTTTTGATGTTGTTTTTCAGCGCAAGTCCGAGTGGACCGTAGTCAAAAAAACCGGCCAGTCCGCCGTAGATTTCAGCGCTCGGGTACACAAAACCCCGTCGCTTGCACAGCGCCACTATCTTTTCCATCAATCCTTCGTTTGCAGGGGAACTCATAACAAAAATGTAGCGGGTAATTGCCAAAATGTAAATAACCAAGAAACAAGCTCCAAACAAATCTCAATAACCAATAATCAAATTCTCTCTTTTTTGGTTATTGTATCTTGGTGTTTGGTTATTTCACAACCACTCCACTTCCCTGTGCGACACTTGGGTCGGAGAGCGAGCCGGTGGTGAGCGCCGGACGCACATTACTTACCACATCCCCTCCGGTAAACCGGTCATCTCCCACCGCTTTTGCTTCGCCGATAAGAACCGGACTGGTGCCCACCTGCCCCGCGCTCGGAAGCAGTCCTATCTGGAAAGAAACCTCGCGCGCCGCAGTACCCACTCCGACACCCGCCTCAATATCGCCAACCTCCCAGACCACCTCTCCGCCCACAGGATTATAGGTGACGGTCTCCGTTGCCGGGCTTGTCCGGTTTTGCCACCTCACATAGGAAGGCAGTACCGCGGACACTTTTGCATGAGCTACGGCGCTTGAGGAATTTGAGAGCGACCAGCGTATTGTGTAGGTGGTTTCCTGCTCGGCTTTTGGCGGAATGGGACCGAGGTTTCCAAAGGAGCCGCTCGCATAGAACAGGCGGGAGATAAGGGAGAGTGCGGAAGCTACCTTGATTTCACGGACTACCGATGAAGACACGTCCTGAAATGCGCCCACCTCATCAAGTCGCCTGCCTTGTGCGGAGACCTCTATCTGCATGGACGGATTTTTGAACCGCGACGGGTCGGCCCCGGGTGAGAGGAGGTTGAAGCTGAAGCTCAGACGCTCGCTTCTGCCCGGCTCTACCACGGAAAGTGATTCGCTCCGGCTGTCAAACACAATGGTGTTCGTGGTGGCATTGTATACTCCGCTTCCCGCTTCAACGGAAGCCGCGTCAAAAATAGTGCCGAGAAGCCGGACAGAAAATCCCAAATCCGTAATCTTGGTCGGCAGATTGTTGGTCCACACCAGGTCGGCGCGCACATTTTCTCCCCCGCGCGCCACAAATGTCTTACCCCGCTCCCCGTTTAGAAGCAGTTCAAGCCCGACAAATGGCTCCTTCAGAGTAACACTCACGGTTTCGGTCAAATAGACCGTGCCAAGCAGGCGCTCGTTTTTCGGGCTCTGTGTGCCGATGGCAAACCGGAAGGTGCGCTCCGCCTCCTCGGCCGCCTCCAGTTTCCCTTTCACCCGGACCACTCTCCGCTCCGAGGGCTTGAGGTCGCCCAATTGCCATGTGTCCTTGCCAGACGAGGGAGAGGGACTGCTTTGTGCGAATGTGAATCCAAACGGGTAGGTGGCCTTGAGCAGTAATCCTTCAATGGTCTGATGTGCGTTGGAGGTAATTTCAAAGGTGACTTCAAACGTCTGCCCGGGACTTACCTCCTTCGGCGCTTCCACAACAGCGGTAACCGGAGCCGCGCTCAACAAAAATTCGTATCCGGCATCACGAGAGAAAATAGCGTTGGAGTCCTTCTGCCTGTACTCAATTGATACGGTAACGCTCTTCTTCTCCCCCGCCTCTCCGAAAGGCACGATTGAAAGACGCCGCGTAACACTCTCGCCCGCAGAGAGCGTGCCGAGCGATTCGCGGTACCGTAGAAGTTCGGCTGACAAATCCTTCGGATTGCGCGAGCCCGCCGGATATTCAATGAGTAGGTCAACCGAATCAAGCGCCATCTCGTTTAAGTTTCCGACAGTCACTTCAAAGGAAAGCTCTTCTCCGGCGGGAGCGGAAACCGGACCGAGAATAGCCAGAGAAATATTCTGGGGCGAGACCGTATTGCCGCCCCGCCAAAAACCGTAAAAAGCGATTCCTGCGGCAAACAGGAAGAACACAATAGACGCGACAAAAAATCGTTTAACGTGTGGCATGATACGGGAAATGACCGTAAACCATCCCGACTGATGTTCCTCTGTTTCCGATGTCCAACTCGGGGCAATACGGATATGCCGCTCGCTTCCCCCTGATTCTTCATCGTGACGCAGAGGCGGCGGAGTCCGGGAGTACAGACGGTCCTCCAGGTGCTCCAAAGAACTCGGTTTTTCCTGTGGAGATGAGGTGTTTTCCGAGGACATAAAGCGCATTATACCACACGGAAGAAAATCCGAAATTCGAATATCGAAATCCGAAACAAATCCCGAAAATCTAAAATCCGAATGTTTAAAATTTGGATATTGGAATTTAAATATTGTCTCGGATTTCGTGCTTCGAATTTTCTTAGAGCTGGCTTGCGTTGAGTGAGTGATTGATGGAAGAAACGGCAAGCGAGCGAAATTTACGCGCGAGCAGTAGCATATCGGCATTTATAAAAAGCGGCTCGGTAAACAAGCTCTGAAGTTCTCCCTCGGGAGAGAGATACCCGAGCGTGTGCAGAATCCGGAGCACAAGCACAATCTCAACTATTTCCACCGCTTCCCTCTTTCCCTCTTCCGTGCGCAGAAACTGCCACGTGTGGAGCAGTGCCTCAAAGGCAGGAGCGTTCTTTTCTTCGGGAGGAAGAAGCCGGCGCAGGAGCCGAAACACCCGGCCGAATAGTTGCACCAATTCCGGCTCACCGCAAAACACGCTCCAGAGGTTCTCAATTAGAGAGGCAGAGGCCAGCCGCCATGTTTCTTTTCCGCGCACCAGCGTAAACTCGGAGAATGAGAAATCCTGCAGGCCGTAGCGCAGTTTGGAACGCTCCGCACGGACGCTCGTGGCAGAGGCGGTAATGAGTCCGAGCTCCTCGGTAAAGAGCGTAAAAGAGGTATTGGCTTCCCCAAACGGAGTGTTCCCAAGTACAAACCCGCGGGTGGTGTAGAGATGATAAGACATGGATAAAATTACCAATTATCAAAGCTCAATTTTCAATCAAATTCCAATTCTTAAATTATTGAGAATTGATAATTGAAACTTGATAATTTCACATCAGTTATTCACTCATACGTACCAAAGATTGTAGTACACTCGGTAATGCCGCAACGCCCTCGGTAGTAGTGAAGTGCCCTTTCCCCCGTTCCAGCACCGTCTTTGCTCCAAGCTGCTGCGCGAACTCCAAAGATTTCTCCATCGGCACATAGGAATCATTGTCCGAGAAAATCATGGTGAACTTGCTACAGTGCAACTTTGCCTTTTCTGCATCAAATGGAAGCGAGTAGAACTCGGAAATTTCTGGAACATCAATCCTTCCGGAAAATCCTGCCACGAACACGCATCCTCCCACCTGAATACCATTCTTCCTCTCCCCCTCTTTAGAGGGGGAGA
>JAUSHG010000041.1 GCA_030648695.1 bacterium
AAGACCGTGCTTTTGCAGGAGCTTATCCGCAACGTAGCAACGGTAGCCAAAGGATATTCAGTATTTGCCGGAGTGGGTGAACGAACGCGCGAAGGAAATGATTTGTATAAGGAAATGAAGGAGTCGGGGGTGCTTCCACAAACTGCACTCGTATTCGGACAGATGAACGAGGTGCCGGGTGCCCGTGCTCGCGTTGCGCTCTCCGGCCTTACCATGGCCGAGCACTTCCGCGACAGCGAAGGCAAAGACGTGCTTCTTTTCATTGACAACATCTTCCGCTTTACGCAGGCCGGTTCTGAAGTGTCTGCACTTTTGGGCCGCATGCCGTCAGCCGTAGGTTATCAGCCGACTCTCGCCAATGAAATGGGTGAACTGCAGGAACGCATTACCTCTACCAAGAAGGGTTCTATTACCTCCGTACAGGCGATTTACGTGCCTGCAGACGACATTACCGACCCCGCACCGGCCACGACCTTCTCGCACCTTGATTCCACCATCGTGCTTTCACGTGCGCTTACCGAACTCGGCATTTATCCGGCCGTGGACCCGCTTGATTCCGGTTCCACCGCGCTTGATGTGAATATTGTCGGCGAAGAGCATTACAAGGTGGCGCGGGATGTTCAGCGTATTTTGCAGAGGTATAAGGATTTGCAGGATATTATAGCCATTCTCGGTATTGAAGAGCTTTCTGACGAAGACAAAACGCTCGTTGAGCGCGCCCGTAAAATCCAGCGATTCCTCTCACAGCCGTTCAACGTCGCCGAAGTATTCACCGGCAAGCCCGGTAAGTATGTCTCGCGTGAGGAAACTGTACGCGGATTCCGCGAGATTATTGAAGGCAAGCATGATGATAAACCGGAGGGAGCGTTTTATATGAAAGGGTCAATTGACGAAGTCAATTGAACTATTAACTTTTGACCCTTGACTGTTAACAGTTAAGAGTTAAAGGTTAAGAGTTGTCGCGCAATAAACATATGCAAGAAAATAAAACCAGTATCGAGCTAAAAATGGTGTCACTTAAACAAGTCATTCATCATGACTATGTGGACTCTGTCACACTCCCGACCAAAGCAGGGGAGATTACGGTGCTTCCGAATCACACGGCGCTTATTTCCGCGCTTGGAGCAGGGACCATTCGCGCCCGCGCCGGAGGCAAGGAACTTCCATTTCAAATTCAAGGAGGATTTATGGAAGTCACTCCCGACAGCCGGTTGGTAGTTTTGTTAAGTTAATAGTTTGTAGGTTGGTAAGTTAAAAAAAGCCGGAGCAATCAGGCTTTTCTTTTTGCCATGCCTGCGTTAGAGTGTGGGCCGAACAACGAACCAAAGGAATAGTTCTATGAAAATATTGTTGACGGGAAGTGGAGGACGCGAGTTCTCTCTTGTGAAAAAGTGTGCGGAATCTTTGCATGTTACGGCAATTGCTGTTGCTCCGGGAAGCGACGCTATCGGCGAAATCCGACTGCAGAATGGAGAGCCGGTACAGTGTCTTCCGTTTGCGGCCACAGATGCCAAAGCCATTGCAGATTGGGCACGGGACGCAAAGTATGATTTGGTTGTCCCGGGTCCGGAATCTTCATTGGAGTCGGGACTTGGCGATTTGTGCCGCAAGTACGGTGTTCCTTTTGCGGGTCCGTGCCAGCGGGGAGCGCGTCTTGAGCTTTCCAAGGCGTTCGCGCATGAGTTCTGCTCAAAGTACGGTATTTGCCAACCGAGGGGAGCGGTGTTTGATACCTTCGGCGGTGCGCGGGATTTTCTCTCGCAAAATGACCCCGGTTGGGTCATTAAGGCGGACGGGTCGGCTTCTGGAAAGGGAGTTATCGTGCCTAAGAACCTGCAGGAAGCCCATAGTGCTATTCGCCGTCTGATGATAGACCGGATACTTGGAAAGGCCGGAGAGCGAGTCGTCATTCAGGAGCTTTGGAAAGGACGGGAACTTTCTCTACATGCAATCGCCGACAAGAACGGTGCACACTTATTCGAAACCGCGCGTGATTACAAACGCGCGGGGGACGGCGACACCGGCGAGAACACTGGCGGTATGGGTGCGTATTCTCCGGGTGGTGAGCTGTCTCCAGAGCGTCGGCGTCAAATCGAGAGCATCATTCAATCCTGGCGCGCAGGATGTGCAGCAGAAGAAATTCTCTACCGAGGTATTCTTTATCCTGGGTTGATGATTCGGGACGATGACGTTGCTGTACTGGAGTTCAACGCCCGCTTCGGCGACCCCGAGACACAAGTATATTTGCAACGACTGGAAAGCGACCTACCGACACTTCTGCTTGCTGCTGCGACAGATACACTAAAGCCGGAGATGCTTTCGTGGCATTCGCTGGGGTCTGTGTGCGTCAATGCTGTTTCGGGCGGGTATGGGTATGGGAAACCCCTGGACTTGCATCACGAGATCACTGGCCTTGATGACATCGCAAAGCTCCCGCAGGTGGATATCATTCATGCCGGCACTAAAAAAGTGAACGGCAAGTGGATTAACGTTGGAGGACGGGTTGTGGGCATTCGCGCGTGGGATGATACCCGTGCCGGTGCGCGAGAACGCGCCTACGATGCGATGGAGCGTCTCCTGTTTGAGGGAATGCACTATCGCAGGGATATCGCACGAGAGCTCGAGTTTTAACTTGACACTCTCACAAAATTGCAAGGGACTGGCTTCGGTCAGTCCCTTTCTTATTATCCCAAATGATTGCTATCGCAATCATTTGGGATAATTGGGAATGTTTCAAAGAACGGCTTTTGCTTTTCGGAGAAAAAATCGTTAAGATGACGCGGGTAAACCTATTGGTCAGATGGGCTCATAGTAAAATGGTATTACGCATCCATGGCATGGATGAGGTCCGGGTCCGATTCCCGGTGGGTCCACAATGAAAGAAGGAATGGAACAACCTACATGGAGCGAGGCGGATGTTGAGCGCGTGAGGCAAAAGATTTTTGTCGTGCAAGAAAAGGCACCGGAAGCAAAAGAGCGTGAGTTAACAAAAAACCGACCGCAGAGCGATCGGTTACGAGACAAAGAATTCACTTACTGCGCCAGGACCGGGGAACGCGAGTGAAAGTGGGTATCAAGCTGGTACCTGCACTCCAAGAGTTCAGTGTGCTCTATGGGTAAGCACGTTCTCATTCTGGTGTTGGACGTGTACAGTACAAAAAAACGAAGGCCCGTCGGGGTGCACTCGTACCAGAAAACCAAACCGTTTGTGAGCATGGCCGGTCCTACGGAATACTCTTCCATGGAGGAGGAAAAGCGGAAGGACCCGATTTTTACGGGTTGCCACACATTGCGGCTATTCCATCGGCGTGCCAGGTCAAAATGGATGCGGCACAATGTTGACATATCAAGTATCACCTTCGTCAGTCGGGCGCGAATAACGGCTCCCGGCTTTGATTCTCGCATAGTATCAAAAAAGACGCCGCGAAACCCTTCAAATTCGGAAAAGAGGATAGGACGAACCATATGAACCTCCGTGGTTGATTTTGTTGTTCCCGCTGTAATCCCCTGCAAGTGTAACGCAAAAAAAGATAACCGCAACTGTGCTAACATATCAGCATATGCGCAGAAGGAAGATTCTCATACTTGTCGGGCATCCCGACCGCAATCGCCTGACCACACATTTTGCGGATGCGTATGAAGCGGGGGCAAAGGAGGCCGGACACGAGGTCTTCCGCCTTGAGCTTTCCTCCCTTACATTTGACCCGATTTTGCACCGCGGTTATGAGGAAAAGCAGGATTTAGAGCCGGACCTGCACAATGTGCAGGAAAAAATTAAGTGGTGCGACCACTTCGTGATTTTCTATCCTTCGTGGTGGTCCAGCATGCCGGCACTCCTCAAAGGGATGTTTGAGCGCCTCTGGCTCCCGGGATTCGCCTTTCATTTTCATAAAAGTGGATGGTGGTGGAACGGTCTGCTCAAAGGCCGCTCGGCCACGGTGTTTGTACTGTCGGATTCGCCGCCGCTGTTCGCGCGAATGCTCTTCGGCGATTCCACCAACGAAATCAGGCGGGGGATTTTGTGCTTTGCAGGATTCCGGCCGGTTCGGGTGAAAAAAATCGGACCGCTGAAGGATATTTCAGCAGTCCGTGTGAAGCGCTATTGGCACCGATTTAAGCGATGGGGTAGAGCAGCTTGTTAGCTGTTTAGCTTCTTAGCTTTTTAGGGCTAATTTCGTGAACCTATTATTGCTAAACAGCTAAAAAGCTACTATTCTAACCAGCTATGTCGTTAAAAATTGGAATTGTTGGATTACCGAATGTGGGAAAGTCCACACTTTTTAACGCGCTCACCAAACAGAGTGTGCCGGCGGAGAACTATCCGTTTTGCACTATAGACCCATCTGTAGGCATTGTGCCGGTTCCCGACGAGCGAATTCAACGGCTCAGTGAGTTTAGCCATTCAGCTAAGACCGTTCCTGCAGTCGTGGAGTTCGTGGATATTGCGGGACTCGTAAAAGGAGCGGCAGAAGGCGAGGGGCTTGGCAACAAGTTTCTTTCGCATATCCGTGAAGTGGATGCCATTGCAGAGGTGGTACGTGTCTTTGAAGACAAAGATATTATCCATGTGGCCGGAAAAGTGGAACCCCTGCAGGACATTTCGATTATCAATCTTGAGTTGGTTTTGGCCGACCTTGAAACCGTGAGCAAACGACTTATGAGTTTGGGTAAGGATGTTAAAGCCGGGAAAAAGGAAGCAATTATAGAGCAGGGAGCGCTGGAACGATTGCGAAAAGTTCTGGAGGCCGGAAAATTGACACGGGGAGAAGCACTTTCCGAACTGGAAGCTCCTTTTGTGTCACAGCTTCAGCTTCTTACGCAAAAGCCGATTCTGTATGTGCTCAATACTTCGGAGGCGAACCCGACTGTCATTGCTGAAGTCCGTGATAAAATCCCCGGGCCGTTTGTAGAAATTGACCCGATTTTTGGGGCGGGACTTGATACGCTTATCACCGCGGCCTATGGTGCTCTCAATTTGATGACCTATTTTACAACCGGCGAAGACGAGACACGCGCATGGACGATTCCAAAAGATTCCACCGCCCCTCGCGCAGGGCGCGCGATTCACGGCGACTTTGAGCAGAAGTTTATCCGTGCTGATGTGATTATGTGGGATAAACTCCTGGAAGCCAGCTCATATCCAAAAGCCCGCGAAAAAGGATGGGTACGCACGGAAGGAAAAGGATACATTGTGCAGGACGGGGACGTAATTGAGTTCAAAATCTAATCTGTCAACCTGTGAGGTTGACAGATT
>JAUSHG010000056.1 GCA_030648695.1 bacterium
GGCCAAGGCGATGTGCACGCACTCCTCGTAAAGGAGCGAGACGAAGCACATACGCTCAATCAACGGAATATAGCCGAGTTCGCCGAAGTTGGCCGGCAACTGAAAGAAGTCGCACAGCAAAGGGACGACGCGCTGGAGAAGTACAACAAGGCCAATGACGAGCTGTACCGGCTGAAAGACATGCAGCGCCACCTACGGGAAGTGAGGGTGGGGAATCGGGACCTGTGGCTCTGCGTTCGCGAGGGGAAAGTTATACATGCGAGCTCTGTGCTTGCCGCCAGTAGCGACGGTGCATACCATGTCAAAGTACGGTGGCAAAACGGAGACCCTTCCGCCCGTTTCTTCAGCACCTCCAACCGAGCTCAAAATTCGGATCGCGGCAGTGAAGTGCCGACAGTCCTCGTCAGCCGAAAAGACGGCATCTCGTTTATCAACCAGAAGGGCCAGCCAGAAAAATTGGGGACCCATCTGGAAATTCCTCAAACGGTCTGGCCGGCCGGCCTGCCAGATTTGCTGATAACGGTTGATGCCGTCTCCAAGTTCGTGGATGGCGAGTTCAACGGAACGAAGCTCCTCGGCCAGAAGCCCGAGCCGCCGACGGAGACATAAGCTCTCCGCTAGAAAAATCAAAAAACGCTACGACTGTAACAAGTCGCAGCGTTTTCTTTTTGGGAAAAAAACACCACCCCTCATTCCCCTCCTTGGAAAGGCGGGGAGGTTCTGAGCCGGTTCTGTTAAGGATTAAAGATAAAGGATTAAGGATTTTGTTAGCGTGCGTACTCAATCACCCTTGTTTCTCTAATGACGGTAACTTTTATCTCCCCCGGATACTTCAATTCTTTTTCAATACGCTCGGCAATATCGCGCGCGAGATTTTTGGCTTCAAGGTCGCCCATTTCCTCGGGACGGACAAACACGCGGATTTCGCGGCCTGCCTGCAGGGCGTATGCCTTTTCCACTCCTTTGCTCCCGGTCGCAATGGCCTCAAGCTCGGCCAAACGTTTCAGATAATTCTCTACGCTGTCGCGGCGTGCCCCAGGACGGCTGCCTGAAATGGCATCCGCGGTCTGCACGATGATTGATTCAACGGTTTCATACGGATACTCGCCATGATGCGCCTGCATGGCCTTGATGACCTCTTCGGATACGCCAAATTTCTGCAGAATTCTCCGTCCGATTTCCACGTGCGTGCCCTGTACCTCATGGTCTACCGCTTTGCCCAAGTCATGCAAAAGCGCTCCGGCCTTCGCAACCGCAACATTGGCCTTGAGTTCCTCCGCAATCATGCCGGCAATATGCGACATCTCTATGGAGTGCTGGAGCACATTCTGTCCGTAGCTCGTGCGGAAATGCAGCCGCCCCAAAATCGCAAGCACTCGCGGGTCAAGATTCATCACCCCGCACTCATAGGCCGCCTGATTACCTTTTTCTTTGATAACTTTGTTGATGTCTCCCTGCGCCTTCTCTACCGCCCCCTCAATCTTGGCGGGCTGAATGCGTCCGTCCAGAATAAGATTTTCAAGCGCGACCCGCGCCACCTGCCGGCGAATGGGGTCAAATGAGGAAATGGTGATGGTGCCCGGCGTATCATCCACAATCACCTCAACGCCGGTTGCGCGTTCAAAGGCCTTGATGTTGCGGCCTTCCTTCCCGATGATTTTGCCCTTAATGTCATCCGAAGGGATGCTCACCTGTGTGGTAAGCACATCTGCAGTAACGGCGTTGCCGAGGCGCTGAATGGCGCTTGTGAGAATTTCCTGCGCTCTGCGCTCAAGCTTCTCCTCGCCGGTTTTTTCGAGCTTCTGGATGCGCGAAAGGATGTCCTGCTCATACTTGGCTTCCAGATTTCCCATGAGCTCGCTCTTCGCCTCCTCTTCGGAGAGCCGCGCCACGCGCTGCAGTTCTTCCTGCTTGGTTCCTTCAAGCCCTTCTACTTTTTCTTTGATGCGCCGGACCTCGGCGATTTTTCCTTTCAGTTCCTCGGCTTCCTTGTCTATATCCTGCTGGCGGCGGTCCAGCAGGTCTTCTTTTTTGATGAGACGCTCTTCTGTTTTCTTGTTCTTATCTTCTTTTTCCCTTAAATCGGCGCGAGCTTCCTTGAGCACTTCTGCGGCTTCTTCCTGCGCCCGGAGGGTGATTTTCTTTGCCCCCTCTTTGGCGGCAAATTCCATCTCCTTTATCTCAAGCTCCATTGACCCTTTCTTTCCGAGGGCAATGATGAGACGGAGATAGTATCCGAGTGCAATTCCCAGAAGTCCCGCGGCGCTCGCAATGAGTACCACGAGTTTTAATTCCATACGAGAATTCGGTTTCGTTCCTTAGTTTGTGTACGTGTCTGTTTTTGGCAGGGGGAGAGAGCGTTTGTATCGCGGAGGTTTAGAATTTCCAATGACCAATTTCCAATTTCCAAACAATGTTCAATTGAAGAATGTTCAAAACGAGTGTAATTGCATTTAGAAACGAAACTGATAACCCACAAATTCTTTTAGTAGATAATCGTACCGGGGACAGCAACGAGCATAACCAAAAAACGATTCCTTTGTATTAAATGAAGTAACACTTATATCATACATAAAAGGCAGAAAAAGTAAATAGTACGAATGGCGAATCCGTACGAATCAACGCCTCTTTTTCTAAAAACTTGAAGCTGACACCTAGAAGCTCAAGGCTAGGGCTGGAGTACCTGAATCACTTTGTCCACAATGCCGTATTTTTTCGCCTCATCGGCAGTCATGAAGAAATCGCGTTCAACGTCTTTTTCAATCGCCGCAAGCGGTTTGCCGGTGTTTTCTGCAAGAATTTTATTCAGGCGTTCCTTGGTCTGCAAAATATGCTTTGCGGTAATCGCAATGTCCGTTGCCTGTCCCTCCACTCCGCCAAGCGGCTGGTGAATCATGACCTCGGCGTTTGGGAGAATGTATCGCTTTCCTTTCTTTCCGGCGGAGAGCACCATGGCGGCGCCCGAAGCCGCGATGCCGATGCAGGTGGTGCTCACGTCATTTTTAATATGATTCATGGTGTCAATAATTGCCAAGGTTGAGGTAACGGAGCCGCCCGGAGAGTTGACGTAAATGTGGATGTCTTTCTTCGGGTCTTCTGACTGGAGAAACAGAAGCTCCGCAATGACAATGTTTGCCGCATGGTCGTCTATAACACCTCCGAGGAAGATGATATTTTCCTTAAGCAGACGCGAGTAAATGTCGTATGCGCGCTCTCCGAACGTAGTTTTCTCAATAACTGTGGGTATCAACATAGTTTTAAGTTTAGAAGTTTAAAGTTTGTAAGTGAGGCAGAAAGAAAGTATAGCA
>JAUSHG010000042.1 GCA_030648695.1 bacterium
AAAGCGCGGCATATCACTCTCCAATACCTCCAGAAGGCACACCACATCCGGCCGTTCCTCTTTTAGGAAGGAAGCAACCGCATCAACATGCTTATTCAGCTCAATATTTATAGAAACCAGTTTTATTCCTTGCGACATGACAAAATTTCGCGTCAGTTTTGCGTTCTGCTTTCGCGTCTGTTTCGCGATTTATACTCTAAACATCCCATTTTTATATATCACCTTCTCCTTCCCGTCCTGCAAAGTCGCCGTCACCGTCCGCGGAGCGGTGGACACAATATCCGTATGCACCGAAGAATCGTTAAACCCCATGTCCTCCCAGTCCTTCGGGCTCATCTCTCCGGGATTGCCAATGTAGCAGTCATGATACGCGCTTCCGAGTGCCAAGTGAGTATTCCCCTGCGGCCCACCCATGTTCTCATCAAAGAGCGTTTCGGCCATAAAGCGCGTGATGCGAGAAAAGCGTTTGTCAGTAAGCGAGTACTCGCCCATTTTGTCGGCATTCTTGGTCGCAATCATCTCCCGAAGCACCTTTTCATTTTTGCGCGCCTTGCTCTTGACCACTCGGCCGTCTTTAAACCACAGCTCCACCCCCTCAATGAGCATACCGTAGCGATAGAGCGGCTGGTTGAAGCGAATCCATCCCGTAGTGCCGCGCCAGTCAGGCGAAGTAAACAGTTCAAAACTTGGGATATTGCGCCCGCTACCCCCCACCCATTTGCGCTTCGGCCCGAGATTAATCCAGAGGTCAGCATCATGCCCTTCCAAATGAAGCTTATCAATCTTGAGAGCATTTAGTTTCAGTCGTGTATCCTCAATCTTTTTATACACCTTCTTCCACTCGGCAATCGGATTTTTCTTGTCCAAAAAGCAGGCGCGGATAATCTGCTCCCAATATTCCTTAAGCGACATTCCGGCCTCCTTGGCCATGGCCTCTGTCCCGTAGAGTCCGAGCGTCCATGTGTACTTTCCGGCGTTTTCCTTTTCGCGCCGCCAGTTCATATACGGCTTCCACGCAAGTCCTCTCTGCATAATTTTCTTCGGCGGAATTCCCTCAAGCTCGTGCAAATCCACTTCGCTTAATATGAAAATAGAGTGGTCCAGCTGATTCACGAGCCCCCTGGCATAGGTGCGCGGAAAAAACTTGAGCTGGTGCGGCTTGGCGTGCAGGAAAAAGTCGCGGTCAAACGGAAAACGGTCTCCGCTGTCAGGGCGATAGTCGGAAATGACGTGCCCGCCGGCAAAGAGAATTTTCTTTTTTATTTCCGCATAGAGCGGCTTGGCGGCTTCGTAGCAGATGAGGTGCACCACCTCGCCTTTCTTGATTCCCTTCCCGCTATTCAGTGCGAAATTCACAAACACATCTGCGTATCTTTCTAGAATTTTCTGTGGTGGCGTGTACATAGTTAAAAGTTAACGGTCAAAAGTTAAAAGTTCTTTCTTTCTTCCTCCTCCCCTCCTTTTCCAAGGAGGGGATTAAGGGGTGGTGTTCTCTTCTGTTAATAGTCAGCAGTCAAAAGTTAACAGTCATTTTATGTACCTTACCATAAAATCCCTCTTTGCAAAACAAAATCAACAACATTCCGACATTCTGCAGAATGTCGGAATGACAGTAAGAAAGAGATGTGGTCTGATTGCTAGCCGAGCCAGGCGCGAAGGCGCGGGAATTTCGAGCAGAGGGGTAGCGAGGCGCACCATTTTTCAAGCCCGAAGAACCGGCCGGCGCGAAGCGAGGCAAGCACCAGAAGCGCCGCGATATAGACAATATGCTCGTCAATAATAAATGAGTGTGCGTTCGGAAATGGGAACGAAAGCGGCAGGTAATAAAGAAGCATGAGCACCACTCCGGAGAGCGAGGCAAGCCGCACGAATACACCGAGTATAAGGGCGGCACCGATAAGCGTAAGCCCCCATTCGTTGAGGAAGTTCGTAACGGGGAGAATCTCCGGCTGTGCAAACCATTGGAAAAATCCCGTGAACGATTTGGCACCCTGCAAATATCCGGCCGCAGACCACGCGGGGTCAGTTACTTTGGTAAGGCCGGCATAGAGAAACAGGAGGCCAAGCGAGAGCCGGAGCAGGAGAAGTGAGAAAAGTGAAGTGCGGTTCATGTTTTCAAAATAATTAAAAATATACAAAGGAGCAATTTTTAACGGGACTTACTTTGCAATGAGTGTCTTCACCTTGGAGCGCAGGCGGGGCTGTGACATGCCGCCTGAAATCCAGAGGTTGTAGAGAATCACGCACGGTTTGACGATTTCAGCATCCACTATTTTGTAGTAGACATTGAGTCCCTTTCGCCGCGTGGTCACGAGCCCCGCATGGCGCAGAAGTGCTAGATGCTGGGAGACATTGGCTTTGGACACACCCAAAATTCTCACGAGTTCTTCCACGCGCTTTTCCTCAAATTTGATGTTATTGAGAATTTCCAGCCGCTTTTCATTCGCCAACAGTTTGTAGATTTTGGCGTTGTTGATGAAAGCAATCTTGGGCAAAAGTTCTTTCATGGAATACGAAATTACGAATAGATACGCTGTTTCGAAACTAGTATAGCAAAGACCTTGATTCAAAATCAAGGTTCAACCTTTTTCCCGATACAAGGTTGAACCTTGGAGACACACTACCTGTACGTCGGTGCCTGCTCTTCCACCTCTTGGCAGTGGGTGGCACATCGAGCGAGCACGTAAAACGCGCTGGAAAGGCGGTTTACGTAGCGGCCAATGTTGGAATCCGTTCCTTCCGGTCTTGCCTTTACATATGAGCGCTCAACGCGTCGCGCAATGGTCCGGCAGATATCCAAAAGTGACCCCAGTTCCGTCGCGCCGGGAATGACAAAGGAGGTGATGGGGGGAAACTTCGTAGAGAGTCGTTCAATACGCTCCTCAATGTCCGTCACTTTCTCTTCAGACAAACGAGGAGCAGCTCCGGCAAGTTCCGCCTGAATGATAAACAGATTCTGCTGAATGCCGCTTAAGGTCTGCAGAAAATCAGAACGACCTCCTGCATCAAGACAGCGAAAGCCGGTGCGCGCGGCAACCGCGCGCGACAGCCCCACAAACGAATTGAGCTCGTCCAGTCCACCGAGCACTTCAAAAACCTCTTCCCCTTTTGACATGCGCGCACCGGCGGGGCAGTTGAAAAGTTTCGTCGTACCCCCGTCTCCTTTAGCAGTGTAGTAACGCATACAGGTAATAACCAAAAACCAAGATACAATAACCAAACAAATATCAATTCTCAAAATTCAAAGGGGATCAGTGGATTGGAGGTTGGAGGTTGGCTATTGATTATTGTTTGGAACTTGGTGTTTGGTGATTGGTTATTATTCTTTTGGAGCTTGTTTCTTGGTTATTGGTGATTATTTAGATTTCGCACACTCCCCCGACACACGCGAGTTCGCGCTTCAGGTCCTGCTCATCGGTGCGCTCGTAGGACATAATTTTTGAGAAATCCACCTGCTCCCAGTGTTTTGCAAGCGCCTCAAAGCGTGCCTCGTCTATTTCCTCGTAGGGTGCCAGCCGATACACATGGTTGTCGCGCGGCAAGAATGACAATCCGCAGACAATATCCCAGTTTTTGTACAGCCAGTGTGCCACCTCAATCCATTCGCTCTCTCCCACGGAAATCGTTACCGACGGATTGTGCTCGGTATAGGCGCTGCGCACCACTTTCCAGTGCTCAAGCTGTTTGAGCGCCGACACATCATTTTTGTATACGCTCCCCGCGGGGGACTTCACCGGAAATTCCAGCACAAAGGTGGTCGCGTTCTCGTGCGTTTGCCCCACCTCGGGGAAAAACGGCACTCCCTGGTCGCGGAGCATTTTGAACAGCGAATCGGTGGCGGCAATGCGAATGCGGCGGATATAAAACGGCGCGTGGCGCGGGTGCATACCGGAGGCACAATCAACCATCTGGGAAAGCGTGCCCGAGGGCTTGACGCAGGTGATGGCCGTGGAGAGAGTGATGCCGAAGCGCGCGGAAAATTCGCCGTTTACGCGAATGGCTTCTTCGCGCAGGGCAGTGAGCGTCTCCCCTTCCCGCACCGCCTCTGAATCCCACGGGCCGGTAATGGAAACGCCGAGCAGTCGCTCGCGTTCGCAGTGCTCCTTCCACTCCCGTGAAAGGTACGGGAAATTCGTGAGCGAGGACTGGAACGTGCCCAATATCGTTGCGAGGCGAATTTTGCGCATGAGCGACTCGCGCGTGTCTTCCGGACGCGCGACGATTTCGGAAAGGTTGCAGAACTGTTTGCTCTGCAGAATTATTTCGCCGCAAGGGTTCGTGCCGATTGAGCCGATGAGCGTCTTTCCGGAGGCGTCAAAGTATCCTGCTTCGCGCAGTGCCTCCTTGCGGCGCTCCGGCAAAATATTCCCGAGAATGCCGCGGTTGAAAATGCCGCGCTCTCCCGAGCCGCTCTCCATAAGCGCGAGCCACTCTTTCATAAACTCGGCGCTCCCCGGCTTCTCGCGGTACACCGCGGAATTGTTCGCAAGCATACGCTGGGGCTCGGTAACATAAAACGCTCCTTTCTTGGAGTCCCGCAGGGCCTCGTCATCCAAATCGGAGAGGGAAATCATGGCGCTTCGCCGCACTCCGCCTGAGACGACACAGTCGCCAATCATGCAGATGATATCGTGCACATCCAGATTCATGAGGCGTTTGCCCTGCCGCTTCAGAATGCGCGTGCGGGCAAAGGCAAGGAGTCGTTGGAGCGGCTCGGGACCCGAGGCGCGACCTCCCATGGTTTTGAGGCGCGCTCCGGAGGGACGGATTTGAGAGAAATCAAACTCCACATCCTCTCCGCGCCCCCATGCGGTCAGGCCGAAGGCGAGGGCATCACACCACCCCTCTTTGCTGTCGGGAATGACATACACGGGCAGTTTGACTCCGGTCTGAAGTGCGATTTGCGGAAACTTGCCCACGTTCTGGCTCTCCACCGACCACCCCGCGCCGGTGCCACACATGGAAATGTACATAATTTCGGCGAGGTCCTGGAAATTCTCCGGCGCAATGTAGGAGCAGTTGTACGCGCACACATTGGTAGTGTCCGCAGGAGAGCCCGCAAACTGCAAAAGCCGCATGGAGGGCATGGCTTCATGGCGGAGAATCCCCTCGCGCAGTTCTGCGTATTCGGCTTCCGAAAGTTTATCCCCAAGTTTGCTCTGCATGTAGCCCATGTACCGGTCAACGGTTTCAATCCAGGTCTCGCGCCTGCCTTTTTCCGGAATCCAACGCGAGTAACTGCGGTAGTAGACGAATTCGCCGAGCGTGCTTCTGAAATAGGCCTTGCTCTGTTCCGCAATCTCACGCACAGGAGCGGGCACGACTCCGCGATTCTGCCGGAGTTCCGCGCGCTTCTGCCGGTAGATAATGTAGGCCTTCGCCGTCAGCGTGAGCCCTTCGTTCATCAGTGTCTGCTCCACGACATCCTGAATAAGTTCAATTGACGGAAGAAACCTGCGGTCGCGGGAAAGTTCTTTGAGCCGCAACAGTTCGCTCTCCACCACTCCCGCAACCCGCTTGGCTTCTTCCTCGCTTCCTTCTTCCGCGGCCTTCATGGCGCGGGAAATCGCATGCACAATGCGTTCACTATCAAACGGCACAATGCGTCCGTCGCGCTTGCGCGCTTCGGTGATTCGGTCGGTGGTTACGTGAGTGTCCATAGTAGTTATGCGTGAGAATTAATGGCAATGAGTGCCGAATGTGCGGCCGGTGCCGGTGCTTTTGCAAGCCACCGGACTAAAAACGGGCTCCATACAAGCGAGAGCGTTACGTTGCCGAGAAGGTGCATGAGCGTAAACGGAATCTGTCCCAGAAGTGCCGAGCTAAACGGCTGACCGAAGAAAAGCGGACCGACGGTGAGTCCCGTTGCGGCATCATAGAATAACGTGCCGACAATCGCGAAATATACGAAATGCCGCCGCAATGCACGTGTGCCTCTTTTCTTCACTTCTCCCCCTTTCAAAGGGAGAGATTGAGAGGGGGTTACGAAGCGCGAGTTAAAATACCATGCCGAACCCAAACCGAGCACCCCGTACGCCGAAGCCGTAAAGAACGTCCACGGTCCCACGGTACCGGTTATCACGTCATACAAAAGAATAGAAAAAAATCCGAATAAAAAAGCGCCCATACCGCCGAATAATCTTGCAACCGGCATTTGTGTCGCGAGAATCGGCTCCACATTCGGCGCGCGAAACGGAAGCAGGCGGAACAACAGACAGAGCGCAAACACTACAGTAATTTTTAACGGATGTCGCAGCATAGTAGTAGTTAGTAGTTAGTGGTCAATAGTTAATAGCATAGTTTCGCAACCATGAAATCATTTAGTAAGTGTACCCCCAGCAAACAACCGCTTCAATGTGGATAGCGATACTCTGCGTGTCAAACCAAGGAGCGTCAATGCGCCAAGAAGCATCCAAAGGACCGGCATGGCGGCTTTGGGTACCGCGGCAAGAAGCGAAGAGGGCGAAACCTCTATTGAAACCGGAATCCGGACTCCGCCCCCGATTCCGAGCGAAGAAGCTCCGAGCGCGCTCCCCTCTATGGCAAGCACGGTGCGCACCATTCCCTCCTCGCGGCGTACTACGCGCACAAACACCTCCCGCTTCTCCCCCGCCTCCAGCACAAAGCGGCTCGGAACAATCGTGAAATCGGAGTCAAATTCCTCCGGATACACCTCAAAGAGCCCAACTTCGGAGGAGGGGTTGCGCACCATGATTTTTGCCGCCGTTTCCTTCCCCAAGAGCGCCTTAAATGAGAGCGTGGCAGGAGAAGCCGAAACGCCGATGGCCGACATCTCGACAGGAAATAGTAAAGAAGGAAGAACAATGGTCGCTAATACCGAATATCGAATACCTAATACCAAAAAATATCTAATACCCAGTATAAAATCAAGATAGGTTTTTCTTATTGCGTATTTCATATTTGATATTTTTAGATATTCGGCATTAGGTATTTGATATTTCATTGTGCGGCGGGTGTTGCCCAAAAGATGAGTGCGCCGGTCTTGTGTCCGCTTCCCGAATAATCGGACGGAATGGAGAGAAAGAGTGTCGTTGTCGTTGCCCCCTGCGCGGGAAGCTCGGCGCGAAAATCGCGCGGTAGAACTCCTCCAAGCCGCAGATAGCGGCGGAAGACCGCATCTCCCGACACTCCCGCAGAGAGTGTCGCCGCAACTGCGCCTGCGTTTCTGACGCTGATTCCTTTCGTCTCAATACTTCCGCGCGAAATGCTTCCGAACGCAAGCGGACTCCCGGTCTTTGTCTTCCCCACTTCAACAATGACCGACACCGTATGCTCTTCTTCCGTGTCGTTGTCATCGTTATTGTGATTGTCATTGTTGCTCTCCCCTCCTCCCGCAGGAATCGTTACCGACAGCGGAATCTCGCTTCGCAGTTCATTGGCGGAAGTTCCGTCAAAGTTGCCGAAGTACCATCGCACCGCATCTCCTCCTGCAAGCGTGTAGGCGGAAGCGCCGACACTCGCGAGTTGCCCGTTTATGGTATAGAGCCAGCCGGAGGTGCCCGAGGCCTTTTCTCCGGCAATTTCATCTACATAGTCCCCGAGCGAGGAACTCTGTACGTGGTACGCGAGGTTGCACTGCGCGACCGCAATTTTGAGCGCGTCAAAAGCAGTAACTCCTGTTCCTTCAGCATCACAGAGAAGGCCACCCTTTCCTTCCACCTGCACGCTAAATGACGCTCCACTTGGAGTTTCCGGCGTAATCACACGCACGGGAAGCGTTTTTCCCGAGAGCGCGAGCAAGGCATACGAAGTCGTGACCGGAGTGAAGGAATCTTCCGCGCCGCCTGCCTGATAGAGATACCACCCACCTTCCTGCTTCAGCGTCTCAAGGTGCGAGACGGGCGTGCCTGCGCTTTTTTGCCACGTACCGGCGTCCCTGCCGGCACTGCGCAGGGCCATAATGACCCACGCGTCGGAAGAAGCGTCCGACCCTGTGCCCCACGCACTTTTCGGGTCATAGGGGAATCCGCCGTCTTCATTCTGTGCGCCTTGCAAATACGCAATCGCATTGGCAATGGCCGTGTCGGCGCTCGCTACGCCTGCGGCGCGCAGAGCCATAATGGCCGCGGCAGTCGTGTTCGTATCACTCGTCCCGCCTATGGCAAAGGAAAATCCGCCGTCCGCATTTTGTTTGGACAGAATAAAACTCCTGATGCCGGAGAGCACGCTGTCATCTGAGGATTCGCCGCTTGCAACAAGCGCGAGCAGACCGAAAATATCATCATTCAAAATACCCGCTTCGCCAAGCTCTGTGCCGTCATAAAAATTTCTGAGTTTCGCGACCAGATGTTCCGCTCCGAAGGTGCGCGGGTCTTTGCCTGCCGCAGTAAGCGCCAATATCGGCGCTTCAAGGTCAATCGCTTTTTCGCCGCGGACCTCTTTGAGGAACTCAAGCGAGTGGTTTTCGCCCGCTCCCGAGAGCGCCATACTGCTCCAGGCCGAAAGTGGCTTGCTTTTGAGATACTCAACCGAGGGGTTGCTCTCTCCCTGTGTAAATAAAAAAGGAACTGCCGCGGCCAAAAGGGCGACAACTCCGAAACCGATACGAAAACGGTTGTTATGCATGCTCGTGCGGTGCCCGAGCAGTGTGTCCTGCTCTAGGGCGTGCCCCAGCAGGGATACTGCTTTATGGGCAACTAAGAATAATGTCCGCAGCTGGTACTCGGGCTCCCGCTTTTGATTTTTCAAGGTTCAACCTTGAATCGGAAAAGGTTGAACCTTATTCCCAAAATCAAAAGCGGATACCGTAGCGGCACTGCCGGGGATTCGCACCCCGTTCCCCAATGCCTGCGGCTTGCCCCGCCTAAGTTTTTGTAAAGTAAAAACTTAGGCGAGTTGATTGTTTCGCTGTTGCGAAACTACTTGATTACAGAATAGCGCTCGCAGGCCAAAGTGCAACTGTGGACAGCAACCGGCGCACACTCTCGTGTGCGCCGTCAACCCTCGCTTCAAGGAATTTTGAGTTTTTAGCGTCTCAATAATTCATACACGTGGTTGATAAAGAAGGAGATTCTTTTCCCAAGGATGCTCTGCAAACTGTGTGATACCCAAAACTTCCGGTGTGCTCCGAGAAAGGCAGACAGGTCCTCCGTTTGTGTGGGGTCTATGACTCGTCGCGCGATGTAGTCGCCGCAAAACGCCGCCCAGTTGAGTCCCGCGCACCCCATTGCGTACTGGATGGACTTGGTATCTTTGTCGTAATCAACAATCGGCACCAAATCCTTGGTGACATCAATCATACCCGACCAGTACTGATTAAATTCCGTGTCTTTGATTGCCGGAAAGGCCCGCTTAAGCTTATTGACAAATGAGGAAATAACGGACGAAGAGCGTTTGTGGTACGGCAGATACGCCGTCCATGGCGAAGACCCTCCGATGATAATCCGGTTGCCCGCAACCGGACGATAATGAATGTAGTCCCACGGAGTGTCCCAGCACATAAGCTCCCCTGAGGGAAACAGCGCCCGCATCTGCTCGGGAGTGAGCGGCTCGCTTACGGTAAGATAGGTTTGGATGTGATAGAACTTTTTTGAGAGCTCGCGATTGAACTCCGTCTTCATCTTGTCCATGCAGATGAGCATATGCTCTGCCGAAACCGACCCCCCGTTTGTCCTCGCCGTATTTCCCTTCTGCGTATGGACTTCGCTGTGCTCAAAAATCGCCGCCCCTTTTGTGAGCAGAAGACGTTTCAATTCCTGACAGTAGGCAAACGAGTTGATGCCATAGGAGCCGGGATATCGCAGTGCGACAAGATACCCTTTTCCCGGATGCACCTGTTGAAGCTGTGCTTTATTGAGCAGTTGAAACGGAAGGGTGTTTTCTTCACGCGCCTCGGCTTCTTCTTCAACGGCGTCAATATGCGACCGCTTGTTTGAAAAATACAGGGAATCCTGTGTGCGCATATCACACTGAAATCCATATGTCTGTATGGTATCCACAATAAGCCGCACCCCTTCCGAGGGGGCGCGATAGATGAGTTTTGCCCGTTCCTTTCCGTACCGCCGGATGAGTTTTAGAAAATCCTCTTCACTCTCCGGTGTCAGAAATCCTCCGCTCTGCCCCGAAGAACTGCCTCCGCAGATGGTTTTTTCAAGAAGCGTCACCTGCTTTCCGGCAAGAACAAGCCGCAGGGCGGCGTGTAGCCCCGTAACCCCGCCCCCGACAACCAGACATTCGGTTTTGATGTGTCCTGCAAGCGGAGGGCAATCAGGTGTATTCTGTGCATTCACCGCACCGGTCTGCAGCCAGTTTTCATACAACATAGAGTGCTGTCAGAGTATTACTTAAACCATTCGCGTATATTCTTGGGCCAGCCGACAAGCAGGAGAAGCGCAAGCGGCGCGCCCCAGTTCGCCCATCGCTCAACAAAGTCCCAAATCGGGTCTCCCCCGATTGGACGCAGGAGCGCCGTCCAGAATCCCCAGAAGGTCATCCACAAGAGTGCCAAGCGTACGGGCTTGATGAGAATAAGAAGCCCGAGCGCGATATCAAGCGCGCCGATAAGCGGCATGAGGGTCATCGCCTGCTCGGGCGAAAAACCGGTCGCTTCAAAATATTTAATCCAACCCTGCTTCTGCTGGAGTGCAAACACGCCGTGTCCGATAAACTCACCGGCCACCGCAATGCGCAGCACCCACTGCGCTTTTGTGTAGGTATCCATATAGATAGTGTGATGAATAAAAATTGCTGTCATGCCCGCGAAAGCGGGCACCCAGAAATGCGAACATACATACTGGATTTCCGCCTCCCTAAATTGGCGAGCTCATCGGGCTTTAGCCGCGGGAATGACAAACAGAGTGTGAATGACGTTTCGTACGAATATTGTACACCGATCCGTTACACACTGCATCCACCGCCCTCGCCTCCACCGCCGTTTCCTTTGGGCGTCGTGGGAGCCGTGAGCGCGCGGGACACCCTCTGGAAGCCGGATGCACTCGCAAAGGTTTTCCCGAGAAGCGTTTTGCCGTCAAGCGGCAGTCCTTCCTGTGCCGCATAGGTTTCAATTATCTCGTACTGCTCCGGAAACCACATCCGATTGAACGCAAGTCCCGCCTCATAGAGTTCCGCTTCGGTTTTTCCTTCCGAAGCCATGAGCGCGAGTACCCCAAGCATGGCCATACCGTGATTGCAGTCGGGAAAATGCACGGAATTGTCACAACAGGGCCGAAACATATTCCGGCTCACGTCATCTACCATGTGTTCCTGCTCCGGCGTGAGCAGTGCAAACGGATGGCGCGAGTAGTGCTCCATCGGACTGCCTTGCGCAATCCCGAGCGAATCCGTCTCCGGATTCGAACGGGCAATCGTCCACCCGCCGGTTGAAGCAAATTGGTGTGCGCCGCCGTAGCGCGGGTCCATCATTTCCCCCTGCTCCAGTATCCGGCTTTTATTTCCGAGTCCCGCGGCCCAGAGGAGGTTGAGCAGTATGCCGGCATTTTCTTCGGTAACCGTAATCTCCTCATCACCTGACCCGTCAAGAAATCGCCGCGCCGCCTCGCGCGCGGTGCCGCTGTAGAGTGAGAGAAACGCTTCGCGGTCTACCACACCGACAGAAACCAGCTTTGCTCCGAGGTCGCCGAATGTAAACGGCAAGGCGAATGACGTTGCGGCATGCACCGGTGTCCCTTTGTCCCCGTCCGCCGCCGGAGGCGGCGCGGATAGTACGGCAAAAACAATGAGTGCGGCGGCAATAAGAATGCTTGCGGGCACTATTTTCCTGCCAGTGGTGTCTGATTCCATACTGTTTTGTTACTGTGTAATAATATGAGTCCCGCAAGCAGAGCAAAAGTAACTGCCGCGGAAAGCAGGCAGTAGAGGCACCATGCCTCAATCACAAATGCCTGCAGGTAGATGAAATAGAGTGTCGCAAGCGTGGCGAGTGACACGAGTATGAGAGCGAAGGTGCATGCGCGACGGCTCTTGGTTTCAACAAACCACACGAGCAGTCCGAACACTGCTCCGTAGTAGAGCGCGCCGAACAACGCGACCGGCATGCCGCCTACTTTCGCGTACGAGCTTCCGAGCACCTGTTCACATCCGCCAATCGTACAAACCGGAATAACTCCCTCAAACGCGGAAATAGTGAGGTAGAGCGCATCCCCAAACCCAATGAGCGCGAGCACGATGAGTGATGCGGGCAGAAGGCGGAGAAACCTATTGGCTGACGGTAGCTGTAATGAGGGCTCTGAATTCATCATAGGAGCGCGGGTTACTGGTAAGTTTTATGCCATTGAGGTAGAAGGTCGGTGTGGAGTTGACGCCGATGCGCCCCCCTTCCGCATATTCGCCCTTTATTTTCTCACGGACTTCACGCTTCACACGGTCCTCTTTGAACTGCCGCGTATCAAGGCCGAGCGACTCTGCGTAGGAGAGAAACAGATTTTCGGCTTTGATGAGCGAGGCCTTCTCCCACTCATTCTGACGCTCAAAAATCAGGTCAAGCATGGGGAAAAACGTGCCCTGTCTTCCGGCGGCTTCAAGTGCGGCGGCGGCCGGTATGGCATTGGCATGCTGGGGCAGCGGGAAATGCTTGTAGGAAAACTTCACGCGGTCGCCGAATTCTTCCATCAGTTGATTGACGAGCGGCTGGTACGTCCTGCAGGCCGGACACTGCGGGTCGCTCCACTCCACAAGAGTCGTGGTGGCATTCGGATTTCCGAGTATCCATTCAGAGGTGGTCGTGGCGACTGCGCCTTGAGTATCGGGTTCGGATTCCCCTCCGTTCCCAACCGCCCACAGTACACCTCCCGCAACCAGAAACAGAAGCACGAGCCATCCAACAATGCGAAACGATTTTGATTCCATAGATAGCAATTATAACTCTTTACATAATAAACCTCCCATTTCTGTCATCCTCGCGAATGCGGGGATCCAGAATGTAGCTTGTGTAGGTCTGATTCGTAGCTATTCGTTGATTCGTGTAATTCGTATATAGCTTGACTACTCATCACAGCAACTCGCCAATTTCGCAATGAGTTCCTCCTGCGTCATTCCCTCTTCCTTTTTCGCGCTTTCTGCCGCGGCTTTGAGTCCTTTGGCGTCAATGAGTTTGAGCTTGAGCGCGGAGAACATAGTGTAGAGCCGGTACGCATTTTTGAGCGTGCGGTCTGACGCCTCTCTATCCCCTTCGGTGCGGTACTTGCCGCCCACTTCAATGAGGCGCATGCAGGCGGAGAGCAGGTGTTTGGTCGCGCACCAGGTTTCTCCCTCATACTGCGCCTTAGGCAGAAGCTCCTCCATAAGATGCTTGCGCATCTCGCGGACCTCTTGTGTCAGGTCGTGATAGGAAGGGTCTGCGGTTTTTGCGCCGGTGAAGAACAGGTGCTCCTCAAGCGCTATGAGATTCATGATGCCGACCGCGAGGTCTTCGCCGCGCGAGAGGTCGAGCGGCCGCTCTTTTTTCACGGCTTCAATCTTTTCAAGCAGAGCCGCGAATGCTTTTTCACCAACGGGTGTTTTGTGTTCTGATGTCATAGGTGTTTTATTCGTAGCTATTCGTTGATTCGTATAATTCGTATATTCGTATGTATATCTAATAAAACCAGATGACTAAAGCGCCGAGAAGCACCATGAGCAGGGCGACGACCAACCGCGCCTGTTTGAACTCCCCTTTGCGGATTTTCTGCGCCACCTCCACGGCCTCTTTGTTGGCGGAAGCCGCAAGAAGCACGACGAGCGGAAGCGTGAAGATGACATTGTAGAGCAGAAGATACCCGAATCCCTTGAGGTACGTGGCGCCGTCATGCAGGAGACCGAGAATCATGAGGTACGGTCCGCCGGTGCAGGGAAACTCGCAGAGTCCCACGAGCGCTCCGAGCAGAAAGGCGGCCGGAAGTGAGGCGCGGTGCATGAGCGCCCCCATTTTCGCGTGTGCGGACTGCGGAATGCCGAGCGGAATATGCACCTTCGGAAAGAGTTCCTGAATGACGAGAAGCACTCCGAAGAGAAGCATCAGCACCGCTCCCACTTTGCCCATGAAGTGCGGTATGCCGAAGACGTGCAGTGCCTGCAGGAGCCCAAGGCCGATGAGGAAGTAGGCGGCGAAGATGCCGAGAATGTAGAGGCCGCCCACAAGCAGGATTCTGCGGCGCGAAAGCCCCAAGCTAAACAAGAACAGAAGCGTAATGATAAGGACCGAAAACGCGCAGGGGTTGATGCTATCCAGAAGCGCCGAAATAACGACCAGCGGCAGAAGAAAGCTCCCTCCCTGACTTGCGTTCCAGAGCAGTTCCGTTCCGAAACTGCTTCCCTTGAGAAGTATGAGTCCGCCGAAGAATACGAGCAGTACCCCGCCAATAGCGAGCAGTGTTTTGCTCACCCGGGCAGGAGCCGGATGCTCTTCAGTTCCGCATGTTTCGCCATGTTGATGATTGTGGTTGTGTTCCATGGCATTACGGGGTTACGAGGGCGGAAATCTCAATCGTGTTAGTGCCGCCTCCTTTTTCTTCAATAATGACGCCGCGCGTGATGCGTCCGACTCCGGAGGGGCCGTGCGCCGCCGGGTCAAAGACGACCTCAATCTCGCGGCTCTCGCCCGCTGCAATCGTGTGCGAGAGTTTGCCGCCTACCCCGCCGTGTCCGGGCATGCCGAAGGGTCCGAAGGTGCCCGACGGCGTTTTAAGAGAGGCCTCGGTGCACATGCAGGAGGTTACAATGCGCGTGAGTGTAATGGGCGATGAACTGCTCGTGTTGGTAATGAGAAAGGTGTGCGTCACCACTCCTTTTTCCATGCTGATAGTGCCGAAGTCAAAAGCGGTTTCCGAAAAGAGCAGAGATGCTCCCACTGCGGCCTGCGCAGACGGCGTTTCGGCGCCGCTCGCAGGACGCTGCCCGTCAGGAGCGCCGAGGAAGAAGAGCGCTCCGAGAAGAGCGGCTCCTCCGATAATCCAGACAATAATGGTGTTCATAGGGTGTGAGTTAGTGAATAAGCAAAAAGAACCCGAATGAGGGGCTTATACATACGCGGCACTCTTTTCTTATTCTCCCTTTGTTAAAGGAAGTGGCCGGGAGGCCGAGGGATTTAGTCCCCTCATCATAAGACAGAAGCTGCCGCACTTACAACGCGGGACTCAATTCAAACAGCGCAAGTGTGCGCCGCACTTTGCGAAGCGAAGAAAAATCCTGTGGAGAAACGGCCGCAACGGGTGTAGGCGTCAAACCTAACAGAAGCGGCTGGAGCGACTGTGCCAAAAGACGCGCCACAGACAATAGCAGTAACGCAAACGCCATTGCGAGAATTCCAAACGAGAACGAGCTGAAGGCGTTCAGATGAAATGAAACGAGTTCAAGAAGTGAGGCGGTTTCCGGACAGGTGCTCCCGTTAATGGTAGAGGCCATGCAGTCGCCGACACCGTTGTGGTCGTTTGCTATAGCCGCGAAGCTCCCCAGTGCCATCACCGCAAAGACAACAAGCATTGTCGTGGCAAGAAATTTCATAGATATATAATAGCGCATTTTTGCTTGAAAATCAAGCAACTTATACCGGGGTAGCCCGGAAGCATTTCAGCGTCAAAATTACGCCACACACGTACTCTTGCAGTAAGCAGCTGCTTGTGTTATAATTCACTCTGAACTCAACCAAAGGATTCCATGTACCTTTTTGTGATTATTATCTCCGCCGCCGGCTTCTTACTCTTCTGCAGGAACTGTTACCAAAAACAATGCCGGCACTGCGGAAGCTTCCGCACCGCCATCGTGCGCGCGGCGCGGGATATTCCCGCCAAAATCCGGCACTGTCATAAGTGCCATGAAGACGGTATCGTCTAACTCTTTGCTCCTTAACCCCACGCCTTCGCGGCCTCCCCGCGAAGGTGTTTTTATTTCCCCCTTACTTGCCCCGTAGTGAGCTTTGCTCTACTACCGGGGTCAAAGGGGAACACCGCATTCTGATGCGCCGGTGGTTGTTTATCCCCCTTAGCAAAGGGGGCTGCCTTGGGGGGTTGTTGTCTTTTGTCTGCCTCTCCCCCTTTTCCAAGGGGGAGAATTAAAGAGGGGGTTGTTCTTCCTCCCCTCCTTTCCAAGGAGGGGATTGAGGGGTGGTGGTGTTATTCCCCCTTTCTCTTTCTCCCTCTCTCTTTTGTCAAAGATTAACGATTAAGGGTTCTCCCCGCTCCCTTTATCCCTTTCTTTTCTTCCTCCTCCCCTTTTCAAAGGGGAGGATTAAGGTGGGGTTGTTTTATTCTTCCTTCTCCCCTTTTTTTCTCTTTTGTTAAGGATAAAGGATTAAGGATTTTTACTGTGTATTATTCTAATGTTCTCAAGAATTTCAGAACATTCTCGGCGCGTGGAGTCAGT
>JAUSHG010000066.1 GCA_030648695.1 bacterium
GTCCTGCATTTATGCGCTTGGCGCGCCGGAGGAGTATGAAAAGGTGAACCGGAAAATCTTCAAAGGCATGCACCTATCGCGAAGCGAACTTATCCGCGCGCTTGTTTCCATTCATTACACCCGCACCACTGCCGACCTCACGCCGGGTATGTTTCGTGCACTGGGGAACGTGGTGGAGGTGGAGCCGGCAAGCGCCCGTGAAATATACCGGATTGAAATAAAAGGAGACCTGATAGAGCGAATACAAAAGGTGCATCCGATTACCCGCAAACTGCTTGAAGAAGTGGACGCACTGTTTATTTTTCCCGCAAAGCATTTTATTACTCCCGAAGAAGACCGTAAGCGCGCGATTGGAACCATCAAGTCCGAACTTAAGGAACGCCTCAAGGAATTTGAAAAAGCAGGAAACATACTTGAGGCCGAGCGGTTGCGACGGCGCACCAGTTATGACCTTGCTATGATTCGCGAGGTTGGCTATTGCAACGGCATTGAGAACTACTCGAGCCATTTTGACGGGCGTTTGCCCGGTGAAGCGGCGCACACCCTGCTCTCGTATTTCCCCAAAGGTTTTCTGACAGTCATAGATGAGTCGCACGTTACCGTACCGCAGATTCGGGGTATGTACGCGGGAGATAAATCACGCAAGGACACACTTATTGAACACGGATTCCGCCTGCCTTCGGCACGCGACAACCGCCCCCTGCAATTTCATGAATTTGAGGAGCGGGTGGGGCAGGTGCTCTTTACCTCGGCAACTCCCGGACCGTTTGAACTTGAAAAATCTTGCGGAGGTAGCGCCCATTCAACTGATTCAGGGCACCACGGCTGTGCCGTGGTGGAGCAGGTTATCCGGCCGACCGGACTCATTGACCCTCAAATTGTGGTGCGTCCGGTGACGGGGCAAAACCGCGAAACCGACCCTAGTACCAGAGCAGAGCTCGGTACGGGGCACGGCGCAAAACAAGACGCAAAACAGACGCGAACATATAACGGACAGATTCCCGACTTTATTGAGGAAGCAGAGAAGACCATTAAGGAAGGTGGGCGTGTGATTGCCACAACGCTCACCAAGAAAATGGCGGAAGATCTTTCCGCGTTTCTTAAAGAGAAGGGGATGAAGACCGAATATCTGCACAGTGACATTCTGACGCTTGACCGCATCACCATTCTTACCAACTTCAGGAAGGGTGTGTTTGATTGTCTGGTGGGTGTGAATCTTCTGCGCGAAGGGCTGGACCTTCCTGAAGTGGCTCTCATTGGTATTTTAGACGCGGACAGAGAGGGCTTTTTGCGTTCCACCACGTCACTTATCCAGATTATCGGCCGCGCGGCGAGAAACGTGCTTGGGCGCGTGATTCTGTATGCAGACACGCAGACCGCGTCAATTGAAAAGGCAATAGGAGAAACCAACCGCCGAAGGACAATCCAGACCGAGTACAACAAGAAGCACGGCATTACGCCAAAAACTATTATCAAAAATATTCGTGATATTACCGAAACACTTGGGCTTGAACACAAAGAAGCGGTAGCGCGTCTGCTCGCCATTGACCGTGAGGCGCTCAAGCACCGGACCGCGGCGCAGATTATCGCTGAAAAGCGCCGACAGATGAACGGAGCGGTGAAGATTTTGGACTTTGAAACGGCCGCCCTGTTGCGTGATGAGATGAAGGAACTTGAGAAGTTGTCAGAAATCGGTAAAGGTAAGGAGGCCAGTTTGGGTAAAGAAATTGGAAAAAGGTCCGACCCATATCCTTAACCTTGCATCCAAACCGGCTTCATAACCCTCACCTCAACACTTTTCCCCTTTGCTCGCAGGTTTGAAAGCGCTACAATTGCAGATACGGTCCCGTTAGAGGTCGCGACGCTCGTACTTAACTTGTTCTATGGAAAAATTATCAGCACATAATGCTTGGTCAGGCGTGGATCGCAAGAACTGCGTCCGCGTCTACCTCTAACGGGATGGCCAGCATCCTTCTCATTGAGAGCGATATTTTTCTCGGCGATACGCTCATGCAAAAGCTCAAAGTAGCGGGTTTTGACGTGCGTCTTGTCCGCGACGGCGCTTCCGGTCTTAAGGAGCTTCTGCGTGCAAAGCCGGAACTACTCATTATAGACGGCGCTTTAACGGATATGAGCGGATATGAGGTGCTTGAGAAAAAAGCGGCAGAACCTATGATTGCCGGGATTCCGGTTATTGTCATTTCCGAAAGCGAGGAGCAGGATGAGCAGGACCGCGCACGCTCGCTTGGCGCACGGGAGTATCTTTTGAAATCAAAATTCAATGCGGATGAGGCCATCGCAAAAGTCAAACGAGTACTGCATACCGACGGGGGAATTGCCGCGTTTTCGGGCAAAACGCCAGGGGATTCAAAGAAGGCATCGGACGGAAAATTGCACGGTCGGCGCATCATGTGGGTTGAGGATGATGAATTTCTTTCGGATATCATTGCACGCAAGCTCTCCGCACAGGGCTGTTCGCTCCTGCATGCGAGCGACGGAGACGCAGCCCTGCGGCTTCTCAAGAAGGAAAAGCCGGACCTGATATTGCTTGATATCCTCCTTCAGGGAATTGACGGATACGAAATTCTGAAGCGGCTAAAAGAAAATCCCGAAACCGGAGATATTCCCGTGATTCTGCTCTCCAACTTGGGAAGCAAGGAAGATATGGAGAAAGGCAAAAAACTCGGAGCAGTCCGTTTCCTCGTGAAGGCCACGGTAACGCTTGATGAAATTGTGGAGGAAATCAAGAAAGTGCTGGCATAGCGCGTAACAAAAGCCGCTCGGCTTTTGTATAGTAAGCAGGCGCTGCAATTTTTTGCATGGCTCTTTGTATACTGTGAATTACGAAACGTAGCTCTCAGTTGTCATTCCCGTGGAAACGGGAATCCAGTTCTTCGAAAATAAGCCCTATTCTGGATCCCCGCATGCGCGAGGATGACAGAAGATGAAGTTTCGCAATTCACAGTTGTATAGCTGATTTCCGAACATTCCGCACTTTTCCGTTATGAATGATTTTAAACATGTGGTTCTGATTGTCATGACCTTTTTCGGAGCATCCGTTGCCGCCGCAGTGATAATTTTGGTTGTTGCGTTTGTTGCGTTGCTCCTCGGCTGTATGCATGCGCTGGCATGGACGGGATTTGTCCTTTACTCCATATGCGCTCCGCTTTTTCGACGGATAGGATTCTAAACTTCTGTATCGTATTTTTTTGCTGAAAGACGGCCTCCTCGCGAGCCGTCTTTTGTTTTGGAAAAGTCAGTGGTATGCTCTATATACCCCCTACGGAACAACCGTGGGGACTCTTGGTGTTATGGATAAGGGTACACGTGTCGACCTGTGAGGTCGACAACCTAAACATGAGCGACCCTATTAGAGTTTTTAAGAAGGTTATCAAGGGGTAGTCTACAGTTTTGTTAGTACTGATTCAAAATAGTATGCAAAAAGAAAGTGAAAATTCAAACGGGGCAGGCAAACTGATTGTCAAAGGCGCGCGCACCCATAATCTGAAGAACATTACAGTGGAGATGCCGCGCAATGCTCTGGTGGTGTTCACGGGGCTTTCCGGAAGCGGCAAGTCCTCGCTTGCTTTTGATACGATATTTGCCGAAGGCCAGCGCCGCTATGTGGAGTCGCTTTCCGCCTATGCGCGCCAGTTTCTCCGCCAGATGCAGAAGCCGGATGTGGATGAAATCATCGGGCTTTCTCCCGCCATTTCTATTGACCAGAAAAGCCGTTCCAATAACCCGCGTTCAACTGTTGCGACCATCACCGAGATTTATGACTATCTGCGTGTGCTTTTTTCGCGTGTAGGGAAGCCCCACTGTCTTATTTGTGACCGTGTGATTACCAAGCGTTCAAATGAAGAAATCAAGGCCGTGATTTTGGAATCGGTGCGGAAGGTGCAGGGCGGGAAGGGAAAGAAGGTGTTCGGAGTGGAGGTAAGTGATGCCAAACTGCGTATTTTCGCCCCCGTCGTGGTCGGCCGGAAGGGGGAATACTATCAACTGCTCTACGATTTGCTCGGCAAGGGATACGCAACGGTGCGCGTGGATGGAAAGGAGCACTCCCTGCGCGAGCGGATAGTCCTTGAGAAGCACAAGAAACACGATATTGATGTGCTGGTTGACGAGTTTTTCCTCACCGAGCTTGCGGACAAAAGTAGGGAAGGTGACCAGCTTAAGGAGCGTCTGCCCGAAGCTATTGAGCGGGCCTTGCATGAGTCAGATGGTTTGATACGGGTTGAGATGCCTCCTCTTGAAGGCCTGCCTGCCGAAGCCGCTTTGGCGCAGGTAGGCGAGAAGGAGCCGCACAGTCAGATGATTTCCGCAAAGTTCATGTGTCCTTATGACGGATTTTCATATCCTGAAGTGGAGCCGCGCCTGTTTTCATTTAATTCGCCCTACGGCGCATGTCCCGAATGCAACGGTCTCGGTACGCGCGAGTTCTTTGGTGATGAATCCTGCACGCTCTGCAAGGGAGCGCGCCTGCGTGAAGAAGCTCTGCATGTCCGCCTTGGCGGACATGACGCGAAACTGAC
>JAUSHG010000070.1 GCA_030648695.1 bacterium
TAGGAATTGGGTGAATTTCTATGGATACTATTTTACCACTCCCCCTGCTACAATTACAGTATGGATAAGCCGATTGATTTTCTGGCGATAGGCGACACAACTACGGATGCGTTCATCCGCCTCAAGGACGCGCAGGTCAACTGCCGCGTGGATACCGGCGCATGCGAAATCTGCATGCGATTCGCGGAGAAAATCCCCTACGAATTCGCCGAGGTAGTGCGGGCGGTAGGCAATGCGCCTAATGCCGCGGTCTCTGCCGCGCGGCTTGGACTCTCAACCGGTCTTATTACTAACATGGGAGATGACCAAAATGGCCTTGAGTGCGCGGAGGTGCTCAAAAAAGAAGGCATTGATACCCAGTATGTGCAAGTACACAAGGGCAAGGAAACCAACTACCACTATGTGCTCTGGTACGAAGCCGACCGCACCATCCTCATCAAGCACAATGAGTATGATTACGCACTGCCCGCGCTCGTTTCTCTGCCGAAGTGGCTGTATCTCTCTTCGTTCCGCGGCACTGAACGCTATCATCAGGAACTGATGAAATTTGTTTCCTCACATCCCGACATGAAGGTCGCGTTTCAGCCGGGAAAAATGGAAATCAAACTGGGGGTGGACTATTTGCGCACGCTCTATGAGCATACCGATTTCTTCTGTCTCAATTTGGAAGAGGCACGCGTCGTGCTCGGGAACAACGACGAACCGAAGAAATTACTTGAAGGACTGCATGCCCTCGGCCCCAAGATTGTCGCCATCACCGACGGACCGAAAGGCGCGTATCTCCTTGATGATTCAGGTGCGTGGTTCCATCCGATTTATCCAGACCCCAAGCCGCCCTACGAACGCACCGGTGCGGGAGATGCGTTTGCTTCCACTTTTGTTGCCGCGCTCGCTTTGGGTAAAGACACTATGGAGGCACTGCGCTGTGCGCTCATCAACCCCACCTTTGTCGTGCAGTACGTGGGCGCGCAAAAGGGATTGCTCACCCGTACTGAACTTGAAAAATATCTCGCACAAGCCCCTGCGGACTTCACACCGCAAAGAATCTAGCTTTAGGGAAGTATCTTCACTTCAATGCGTCATCCAAAAATAAAAGGATAAAAGATACATATTCCCATATCTTACTTCTACCACGTAGGGAATAGAATTAAGACATCAAATCTTAAACATCTTTCTAAAATACCGATCATCACCTATTTTGTCAGTAGTGAGCAATCTCAGATTTCTCTCCTTTAAATCAAAGAAGTTCCTCAGAAAATCCAACTCTTCCCGGCAGTCATGCGGATAAATCCACACGCTCTTTTGCATTTGCACAAACCCCATCTTCCGGAGGAATAACCGCAAAGCATCGCGAATAGTCCTATGCTCATTTTTTACGTCAAACATAACTATGTACCATTCACCTTTCCATTTGTCGCCGGATTTCTGCTTAAACTGTTGCAATAATTCCACTAATTTCTTGCATTGCTTTCCCTTGTCGGTAAAAGAAATACGCATCACCCCCTTTTGCCTTTCAATTTCAATGAATCCCCGGCGCTTCAAATCATAAAATGAATTAGAAACAGCACGGTGATTTTTCGCAGTGTCGTTCTGATGACTTTGCTTTAGCAACATTGCTACCGCTCCAACCGGAGGACACCACGCTACCGCAGCCCCCGCCGCCAGGCATACGATATCGTAAAACGTATCATCTTTTTTCATCCGGTTGGAAAACGCTTTTGACAGAATTTGTATTCTCTCCTTTACATTCATATGTTCAAGCATTTCTATATCTTAATCCTATTCCCTAGGGAATAGGATTAAGATACAAATTAATCCACATTTTCAACGTTATTTCCAATTATTATTTACGTTTGAGTACGCGTTCTACTGCCTCGCGGATGTGGCTCTCGCCCATTCCGTAGTGTTCTATGAGTTCATTGGGCTTGCCCGTGCAACTTTTAGCTGTAATCTATTTTCTTTTTAAAACGCGAGACACGGCATCGGCAATGTGTGTTTGTCCCATACCATAATATTCTAAAAGTTGATCGGGGGTTCCTGACTGGCCGTATTTATCATGCACGCCGACAAATTCAATCGGGACCGGACTATTCGCGGCCACCACTTCGGCAACTGCACTTCCCATGCCGCCTGCAATCTGATGCTCCTCCACCGTTACGAGCGCGCCGGCTTCGCGCGCGAGTGAAATAATGGCCTCGGTATCAATTGGTTTAATTGTAGAGAGATTGAGCACCGTTACCCCTATTCCCTGTTCCTCAAGCGCTTTTGCCGCAAGCAGGGCGCGGTGCACGAGCGCGCCTGTGGCAATGATTCCCGCCTGCGGCTTGCCCGTTTCCGGAGCGAAAAACACCTGCGCCTTGCCGAGTTCAAACGGCGTGTCCGCTGTAGTTACAATCGGGGATTTTTCGCGTGCAAGCCGCAGGTAGGTCGGGGTTTTCGTTTTTGCCGCCGCCATTGTCGCTTTCTTTGCCTCAATTGAGTCGCAGGGAGAAATCACGCACATGTTTGGAAGTACGCGCATAATCGCAATATCTTCTATGGCCTGATGCGTGCCGCCATCCGGCCCCACAGAAACACCGGCATGACTTCCGGCAATTTTCACCGGTCTGTCGTTGTAGGTAATTGTGGTGCGAATCTGCTCCCAGTTTCGTCCGGGAGAAAACATGGCATATGAGGTGCAGAACGGAATCTTGCCTACAGCGGCCAAGCCGCTCGCTACGGTAACAAGGTTTTGTTCTGCAACACCAATTTCCACAAACCGCTCGGGAAACTTCTTTTGAAACGCAAGCATCTGCGTGGACTCAAGCAGGTCGGCACAGAGTCCCACCACACGCGCGTCAGCTTCTGCGGCAACCACAAGCCCCTCACCGAATCCCTTGCGAATCGGTGCTTGTTCCACATCTTTATCCCAGATTTTGGGATTGAGTTTTTCCTTTGGGTTAAGCATGGTTTTTTACTTTCTCCCGTGCGGCTTTAAGTTCACGCAAAGAAATCTCCGCTTCTTCCGGTGTAAACGGCTTTGAATGCCACTCATACTTGTACTCCATAAACGACACTCCCTTGCCGGCAATTGTGTGTGCCAAAATCACCACAGGTTTCTCAAATATGGCTTTGGCGGTTTCAAACGCACCGATAATTTCCTTGAAGTCATGTCCGTTTATTTCAATCACATGCCAGTTAAACGCCTCGTATTTTGCGCGGAAAGGTTCAAGCGGCATGATGTCTTCGGTCATGCCGGTAATCTGGATGTTATTACGGTCAACAATTGCGGTCAGATTATCAAGCTTATGCTTCCCCGCAAGCATGGCCGCCTCCCACGTATTTCCTGCCTGATGCTCGGCATCAGAAAGAAGCGCGAACACTTGATTCGGTTTCTTATCCATCTTTAATCCCAAAGCCATTCCAGTTGCCTGTGAAAGACCTGAACCAAGCGGACCGGAACTTGTTTCCACTGCCGGGAAATATTCGCGGTGCGGATGGCCTTGAAAAGGCGAACCGAATTTTCGCAAGGTAGTTTTAAATTCCTCCACGTCTCCGTATCCTGCATGACACATGGTGGAGTACAACACCGGACAAATATGTCCGTTTGAAAGCACTACGCGGTCGCGCTCCTCGGAATCCGGGTGCTTTGGGTCATGCTTTAACTCATGAAAATAGAGCGCGGTAAAAATATCAGCCATATCAAGCGGCCCGGCCACATGCCCCGATTTGGCGTTTATCACGGCCTCAATAAGGTCAAGGCGGATTTCCGCCGCCTTCTCCTCCAGCATTTTAATTTTCTCCTCGTGTAGATGCGGCATCGCAGTGTTTGAGTTGCTCTATTGTATCAGCAATGTTCTCGCTCTTGAAGAGCGCGGAGCCCACCACAAGCCGAGTGGCACCTGCGTCAAGCAAAGACAAAGCGGTCTCTAAGCTCACTCCCCCGTCTACAGTAATCGTGTGCTCCGGATACAGTTTTTTAAGTTCACGCACACGCTCTATTACCCGCTCGTCAAAGGCCTGTCCTTGTGCGCCGATTTTGGCAATGCCCATGAGCTGAAAATCCTTCACATGATGTGCAAAGTCCGCGAACACAGAAAGAGGCGTTTCAATGCTTGCGGCCAGAGAAAGAATAACCGAGTGTTGCCATTCATGGATAATTTCTGAAAGCACCTTGGTACTCTCTACATGCAAAACTATTCGGGACGCACCCGCTTTTACATAGTCACCGATGACCCCTTCCGGCTCATGCACCATGAGGTCAAACTCAAAATCAAACGAATCCCAAAACGGAAATCCCTCTTTCTCATTAACAATTGCCTGAAAATTCGGGTCTTTTTCCGCAATTGCTTCTCCCACCACCCCACCTCGCGGACTCGGCACCCCTCCTCGGGAAGGAGGGGAGGAAGAAAAAACGTAAGGCCAGGTTTTGCTCGGTACAAAACGGCCGTCGCAAATATCAATCTGAACCCCATCAGCCAACCCCTTTACACGCCCCAATTTTTCCTGAAGTTCGGCAAAGTTTTTCGGCAAAATTGCGGGAAGTATATCAGTCATACACTAAAATCTCCCAAGCACTTTAAAATAATGATTGGCCGCCCAGCCGCAGGTATTGGTGCTGTTGGCATTTTCCACGTACGCCCAGAGAACATAGAAGCCGTCACAAACAGCACCCGGTGACCAGGTCATACGGTACGCTCCGTAATAACGCGCCGCACTGTTATCCAGCGGATCTTTGGGCACGGAAGGAATATACGGCGCAAGTTGGGTTTTGAATGCA
>JAUSHG010000073.1 GCA_030648695.1 bacterium
ACATCCCGTACATTTTCTTTGGTAAAGAGTTCGCCCTTTTTAATATCTTTACCGGAAAAAAGCGAGCGGCGCCAGCGCTTGTTATACGTTTCAAGTGCATTCATCGGCCCATAGTGGGGAGTACCGAGCGTTTGTTTGGGTACTGCAATGTTTGTTGCACCGGACTCCATGGCGCGGATACTTTGAACCATCTCACGGAATTCCGCGGGCAGGAGCGAAAAGCGTGCATCCGGTCCGCCAAGCGAGCGGTCCAAGATAAGATGCTTCTCTATAATAGAGGCACCGGCGCGCACGGCAGAGAGAGGAATCTCTATGCCAGCGTTGTTATCGGAAAATCCGGCTACAACTCCGAACCTCTTTTGAATATCCGCAATCGTGCTTAAGTGCATGTCTTCCTCTTTTGGCTCCGCAGCATATCCGGTAACGCAATGGAGCAGGGCAATGTCTGTTGCTCCGTACTTACGCAGGGTATCAAGGGCAAACTGCACTTCTTCCAAAGAAGCATAGCCGATAGAAAGTATGACCGGCTTTTTGGTCTGTGCCACCTTTCGCAGAAGAACGAAATCAGTCGCCTCATACGAAGCGATTTTGTAGCAGGGCACCTGCATGTTCTCCAGAAAATCAACGGCAGTTTCATCAAATGGAGAAGAAAACAAAATAATGCCGAGTTCGTCCGCGAGTTTTTTCAGTTTCGGCTGCCAGTCCCATGGCGTGTATGCTTTTTCGTACAATTGATACAGGGTCTGCCCTTTCCAGCCCTCGGGATTTTCTTCGCCATCCACACGAAACCACTCCCTATCTGAATTGAGTGTGATGGTATCCGGCGTATAGGTCTGGAGCTTCACTGCGTCCGCGCCGGCCTCTTTTGCCGCTTTCACAAGCGCGACTGCCTCATCATAGTTCTGATGATGATTGCCGGAAATCTCCGCGACAATGAAGCAGGGCTCCTTCGGACCGATTTTTCTTCCCTGGATAATCATAGTGAGTTGGATGTTAACACCATATCTATGCACTTTGTACCTTTCACTGTTTTGCTCCCCGCAAGACGAAATCCCGCCTTGCCAAATACCTTCTTCGACGCTTCATTTTCCGGTTTGATGTAGGCGTGAATCTTTTTTGCGCCGGAATATTCAGAAAAAAAACGCTTTGAGGCACTGCGTACCATTCGCGAGCCGTATCCCAACCCCCGATGAGCGTCCCCAACCGCGACACTTACTTCGGCCGACTTCCCTCTAGCATCAAACCGGACCTGACCGACGGATGCGCCACCTGCCTTTGCTATATATATGAGTGAATTTCTGTCGGCGAGTTTTTTCCGGAACCATTGCCGGTGGCTTGCAAATGAAAACGCTTCTGTTGAAAAAGATGCGCTCTTCACGGCTTTTTCATTCCGAAGCTCATATAAAAACCGCGCATCCGCCATCACCGCCTTTCGCAAAGTTACGGATTCCTTAGGGTCCTCCCGCAGGGACTTTGCATAACCCTCGTTGCGCCCGATGTGCTGGTTGCTTTTGATTAAGTTGGGGTGTCGTTTCAAAAAGGCGACAATGTCCTGCGCATCTGGATAATTCTTTCTTCCGGCAAATGCAGTGATAATGCTACTGATAAGGGTGAGGTCTGCCGGCGTGTCCACGGTCAGACGAAGATGAGAGAAATCTTTCTTTGCCCGAACATTGCCGATGGCAAATAACTCCGGATGATTCGCGATATACGCGGTTACATGCTCGCGCTCGGAAGGAAGTTCTGCCTCCCTCCACATTTTTTGGAGTACCTTGAACGAAAAAACTTCCACGTCCATCCCATCCGGAAAAGTGGGTGGGCGAACATTGCTCACATAGTCATACCGCCTCTGATTCTTCTTAAAAAGAGAAACCACGCGGTCTATGACTTGAGGGTCCATGAGCGGACAATCTCCGGTGAGGCGAACCACGGTGTCGGCTTTTGCCTGTTCGGCCGCGCGGTAGTAGCGGTCAAGTACGTCATGTTCCGAGCCGCGAAACACTCCGACGAGAAGCTTTTTCGCAAGAGCGGCAATCGCATCATCCTCCAGATTCTCCGTAGTAGCAACGACAATCGCATCCAATGTCCGGGCGCGCTTCACGCGTCGTACCAAATGTTCTAGTAAGGTCTTTCCGCCCGCCTTCATAAGTACTTTGCCCGGAAGACGTGTAGAACCCATGCGAGCTTGAATAATAGCGACAATCATCTGAAAATTTCTAATTTCTAATTCACCTAATTTCTAATAAAATTCCCAAGCCCGAAATCTTCAAGGTTCAACCTTTTTCCCGATACAAGGTTGAACCTTGCAGAAATTACGTCAGGCGTTTAAAACCGCTGTGGGCAACAGGGCCATGCAGGCGTTTCTTTACCGTGCCTTCTCGTATTGCGCGAGCGAGCAACGCAAAAACTTCGTCAACCGCAAGGAGATATGCTTGCACAGATGGCGGTTTGTGCGCGAACGAAACGTACACGCTTCCCCCTGCCAAAAACCCGAGCGCAAGCATCTCTTGGGTAAAAAGGGTGCGCAGTGCCGCACTGTCCGTGCCGTATTCAAACGAAAAGGTGATGAGCGCTTCGGGTCCTACAACGGTTATCCGCAACCCGTGCTTTTTTGCAAGCCGCTTCCAGCCATCACCAATTTGTCCGCCTATTCTCTTCAGATGCTTTGGCACTTTCTTTTGTATGAGTGTGCGAATTGTGGCAAGCGCCGCAGCGGGACCTATGCGGTCGGTCCAGTAGGTGCTTGAAATGAAGCTCTTTTGCGCGGCCTGCATCACCTCCCTTTTCCCGATAATAGCCGCGCAGGGAAATCCGTTGCTCATGGCCTTCGCAAACACCGCAATATCAGGATGTACCTTATAGAGCAGATGCGCTCCGCCCGCCGTCAAACGCCAGCCGATTGAAATCTCGTCAAAGATGAGCGCGGCTCCGATTCTGTCCGCAATCGCCCGTACCTTTCGCAGGAAACCTTTCGTGGGTTCCTGATGTCGCATAGTTTCAATCACAATCACCCCGATATGCTTGTTCTTGGAAACAATACGTTCAAGCTCCTCAATATGATTGTATGAAAAAGGAATCGCCCTTTGGAACGAGGCGAAACAGCTCATTCCGGGCGGCAGTCAACTGCTTTCCAAGCGCTCCGAGATGTTTCTTCCGGACGGCTGGCCTTCCTATTACACAAAAGCAAAGGGCATTCAGGTTACCGATT
>JAUSHG010000079.1 GCA_030648695.1 bacterium
TGGTGTCAATAATTGCCAAGGTTGAGGTAACGGAGCCGCCCGGAGAGTTGACGTAAATGTGGATGTCTTTCTTCGGGTCCTCCGACTGAAGGAACAGGAGCTGGGCAATGACCAGGTTTGCGGTGTGGTCGTCTATCACACCGCCCAAAAAGATAATACTTTCTTTAAGCAGTCGCGAGTAAATGTCGTACGCGCGCTCTCCGAACGTAGTTTTCTCAATAACTGTTGGTATCAACATAGTTTTAAGTTTAGAAGTTTAAAGTTTGTAAGTGAGGCAGAAAGAAAGTATAGCAGAAAATTCTATTTTAGATAATACTCAAGTAAAATGTATCTTTCTTCCTCCCCTCCTTTCCAAGGAGGGGATTGAGGGGTGGTATTATGCTTTCAAATAACAAACTAGAACTTAAACAAACTCGCAAACGCCTGAGGAATTCCGCGACTCCGCAGGAGGTGGTGTTATGGGCGCGCCTGCGGAGAAGCCAATTCGGATATAAATTCAAAAGACAAGCAAGTATCGGAAACTATGTAGTGGATTTTTACTGTCCGGAAAAGAAACTCGCAATTGAAGTTGACGGCTCTCAACATATAGATAGTGAAGTCGACAAAGAACGAACGCGGTTTCTGGAACAATCGGAGATTTCAGTGCTGCGGTTTTGGAATAACGAGGTCAATACAAATTTGGAAGGGGTACTGACCAAGATCGTACACACCCTTGAATCCTGACCACCCTCAATCCCTCCTTGGAAAGGAGGGAAGGGGACAAGAAACAAAAAAGCCCTCCGACTTAAGTCGGAGGGCTTTTATCAGACGAATTGATTATTCAACAATTACCACACCGACCATTGTTGCGGCATTGGCATTAGTGAATCCCCATACTCCCGGAAGGGTGAAGGATACTGCAAAATTCTCCCCGCGTCGTATGGACTTTGAGGCCGCTAGTCCCGGATACGCATTCTCATTGAACGACTTGTCAGTCAACGGAACGACGCGCAGGGCGGCCTTTCCGCTGTCATTCACAAACTGCACTGAATCCCCGCGGTTAATTTTGACAACCGGCGGTTTGAATCCGTAATCAGTGTACGTGACGACCACTGTTTTCTGCGCCTGTCCCGCGGCTGCAGTGATGTCCGTGCCGTCGGAAGGAAGAGCCCCTCCGCGAAGAAGCGTCACCCCAAGCACAATGACCGCGGCTGACAAAAGACCGATTGCGATATTGGATTTCTTCATAATTCAAAAAGTACTAATAAGTAAGACACTATTGTACCGTTAATTGCGTTTGTCCGCAGGCGCGGTTATCAACACCCGTCCTTACGGGGACTTTTAACCGTTTACTTTTAACTTTTAACAAAAAGAACACAGCCGCTAAAAGCGGCTGTGTTCTCGGCTTTTTGTAAAGGATTAAAGATTTCTGGATTTTTAATACTAATATCCCACCTGTACGTTAATCTTTGGTGTGACAGGTTTCACTTCAACATTCGTGTCTGCCCCCGCTTCTGCATTGGCTCCGCCGGCGCTGCTACCTGTTTGGCCGTTTACATTTCCACTTCCGGACCCGCTTCCCTGAATAGTGTCATTCGGAATCACCATGCCGTTTTGCGGGTTGTTTCCCTGCACCTCGCCCTGTACTGAACCGTTTCCGATTACTGCGGCCCCGACATTGGCGCTAGGAAGGATACGGCTTAAATCAATGCTCAGTCCTTGCGATGAAACCACGTGGAGGAGCACATGAGCTCTCGTGGCGATTCGTGTGGATTCCTGCAATGCGGCAAACGCCTCTCCATATGCTCCCGCTGTGAGGCGGGTTTCGCCGCGCTTAAGCTCGGCTTCTGCACGCGCGATTTCTACTTCAGCAGCCGCGCTTGAGGTTACCGTAAACCGGTTGCGGTTGCGGGCGATAAAGTTCTTTACCTCATCTATTGTATTGCGGGCTGCCCGCAGTTTTCCTTCCGCGGCAGCTTTGACATTCGGAGTTGAAGTGGCTCTCATCTGTCCTTCAGCACTGATGCGTGCCTGAATGGCCACATTGGCGGCTGCCTGAGCACTTTTGCCAAGCGTCAACTCTTCATTTCCTGATGCTTCTGTGTTTCCCTCTAATTGCGTGTTGAGGTTGGAGAGAATGGTGGCATGGGCAAGCAGGGAGGTTTCAAATTTTGAAGCAAGCTGTGCGGCTGTTCCGGTTTCCCCGCGCTCTGCGAATTTTTCAATCCGCTCCTGCACACGTAGTGCATGCTCTTTGAAGTTTTCTTCTATAACTGCGCGCGTTTCCGAAGTGAGTTCTCCTTTTGCCGCAAGTCCCTCGGCTTCTTCAAGCCGGTTTTCGGCAAGTTCTATTTCATGCTCCGCCCGTGCTTTTGCTCCGAGAGTGAGGGCGGTGCTTAGTTTTTCATTGATATTGATTTTGACCGGATACAGAGTGTCTGTGGGAAGGGCAGTTTCTGCTGCAATTCCCGCTCCACCCGCGATAAGCAGGGCAATGATGATGGCTACTGGCATATATTTTTTGAAATAATAATAGTAAAAAAGTAAATAAAGAGTTCGGCCTTACTTATGTATATACAGACGAACATGACGGACGCCCCTTACAGGAAACCGCAAAACCGGAGCAAAAAAGAGCGCGAAACAAGCCCCGCACCGGAGTTCGGTACGGGGCCAGAGCAGGACAACTTAGTGTCTCTTCGTGTTTCTCTGTTCGTGTCGCTTAGTGTATGCCTTCAAGGAAGGCCATCACTTTTCCTTTTACGAGCATGACCTCCACAAAGCGCCGCGCGCTTTCCATGTCGGCCTCGGGGTAGTGTTCCTTGATATGCCCCGCCTCCCGTTCAATTTCCGGCTCGGTCGCTGTGAGGTGCTCCTGTTTGGCAATGGTAAACAGCACCGCATCAAGAAGCGCACGCTCCTTTGCGTTTTTCCGCCATTCCTTGCGCAGGGTGTCGGTATCTTTTTTTATTTCCCTTAAGTAGTTTTCCCAGGAGATACCCATACGCTCTAGTTCCCCCTTGAACTCCGCCTCCATTTTCTGCAGTTCGGTTTCAATCAGAAGTTCCGGAATGTCCCCGGAACTTTCATTGCGCAGACGCTCCAGCAGTTTGATGCGGCGTTTTTCTGTTGTCCGCTGTTTTTTCTGTATCTCCAAATCACCTTTTATTTTTGTACGCACCTCCGCAAGAGTTGCAAACGGCCCTGCCTGCGTCGAATCGGCTCCGGCAGGCAAGCCGAATTTTCCGATGTTTTCATCGGTGAGGCGGAACTCCTTGTTCCCGGTTTCTGCTTGTTGCTGTTTGTCTATTTCCGCAATAACCTCCTCCACCTCTTTTTCTGTAACTTCCGGTACTTCCTCGGGAACGCCGTTCTCCTTTTTGGCAAGGTCTTTGTAATCGGGAAGGGTGAGTTTGGGCAGGAGGGTGAGTGTTATGCGAAATACTGCCTCGTTTCCCGCGGCGAGCTTGAGGGCATCCACTTTTGGTGTGCCGATAACTTCCAATTTTTCTGTTTCAATGATTTCTCCGAGAGCGTGCTTAAGCGCGTCCATGGCCGCATCTGCAAAGAGTGCCGTTTCTCCCATTCGGGAGCGAAGCATTTCCTTCGGCACACGGCCTTTGCGGAAGCCGGGGAGTTCTGCATGCAGGGCCATGTCGCTTAGCACGTGGTCTTCATGCAGGCGGATTTCCTCCGGCGGAATGGAGAGTTCCACCAGAAATTCTGATTTGGGCAGTTTTTCTTTTTTAACAATGGTGTATTGCATCCTTGAATTCTCCCTTTTTTACCCGCTTCGCCGAAGTTCCAGCGAGGCGAGAAGGGAGTCCCCGTTAGGGGGAGGGATTTTAGAAATCCTCCGGCCTATCGGCCACCTCCTTTAGAAAGGAGGAATGATTATTGAGTAAGCTCCTGATTTGTTGCAGCGTCTTGTGCCGCAGTATCAGTGAACGCCTCTTCTTCCGAGAGCTTGGCGCCCCAGAAATAGAGGCCGCCGACAATGAGAAGCAGGATAATGACAATAATGCCGATAAGCCCGCCCCAGGAGTTTTTTGGAGAAGGAGTGCTTTTGTACTCAGGGGACGTCGGAGGAGTAGTTGGTTGGGGCTGTGAATCGTCCATAAATGTAATCACCAATAACCAAGAGACAAGTTACAAACAATATTCAATCACACAATTTCCACGTTTTGGTTATTGGGTTTTTGGATTTGTTTGATTGTTGTGTCTTGGAGTTTGGTATTTTTATTATAGCAAAAACGGTATTAACAATAACGCCACAATATTGAGGATTTTAATCATAGGATTTATTGCAGGTCCGGCCGTATCTTTGTACGGGTCGCCCACCGTGTCGCCGGTGATGGCGGCCTTGTGCGCATCAGAGCCCTTGCCGCCGAAGTTTCCTTTTTCAATAAATTTCTTCGCATTGTCCCATGCGCCTCCGCCTGAAGTCATTGAAATGGCGACAAAGAGACCGGTGATGATGGAGCCGAGAAGAAGCCCGCCGAGCGCCACCGGTCCGAGGAGGAAGCCGACGATAATCGGGGCGAGCACCGGAATAAGCGCGGGAATAATCATCTCTTTGAGTGCGGCCTTGGTGACGATATCAACCGCGCGGCTGTAGTCCGGCTTTGCAGTCCCAGACATAATGCCCGGAATCTCGCGGAATTGTCGGCGCACCTCTTCAACCACGGCACCCGCGGCCTTGCCGACTGACTCCATGGAAATTGCAGCAAAATAGTAGGGGAGGAGTCCTCCGATGAACAGCCCCACAAGGACCGTCGGGTCTTCGAGCGAAAATTCAAGTGTCTTTCCGAGCTGTGTAAACTCCTGCGTGTAGGAAGAAAAGAGTACAAGCGCCGCAAGTCCTGCGGAGCCGATAGCGTACCCCTTGGTGACCGCCTTGGTGGTGTTGCCGACCGCATCAAGCGCGTCCGTTACCTCGCGCACTGCGGGAGGGAGGTTGCTCATCTCGGCAATACCTCCTGCGTTATCCGTAATCGGGCCGTAGGCGTCTATGGCAATAATAATACCGCCGACCGAGAGCATGCTCATCGCGGCAACTGCAATACCGTAGAGTCCGGCAAAGTAATAGCTCGCCCAAATTCCCGCGACAATAGTGAGAAGCGGAAGCGCGGTGGCCTTCATGGAAATCGCAAGTCCCTGAATGACGTTGGTGCCGTGTCCTGAAAGCGATGCCTGCGCAATGGATTGTACGGGGTTGTGTCCGGTGCCCGTGTAATATTCGGTGATTGCAACCAACAGACCGGTTACGAGCAGACCTATGAGTGAGGCATAGAAGAGCGCAATCGGTTCATAGATGCCGTTTCCCGCCATCAAGCGCATGGTGACGGGATAGAACGCGATTGCAGACAGCACTCCGGACACAATGAGCCCCTTGTAAAGGGCGTTCATGATGTTTCCTGATTTTCCGAGCCGTACAAAAAAGGTGCCGATGATGGAAGCAATAATAGCAACCGCTCCGAGTGCGAGCGGATAGAGAAGCGCACCGTCAAAATTCGGGAACAAAATACTGCCGAGTAGCATTGAGGCAATGGCGGTAACCGCATAGGTTTCAAAGAGGTCAGCGGCCATGCCTGCACAGTCGCCCACATTGTCTCCCACATTGTCCGCAATGACTGCAGGATTTCGCGGGTCGTCCTCCGGAATGCCGGCCTCCACTTTTCCGACAAGGTCAGCTCCCACGTCAGCGGCCTTGGTAAAGATGCCTCCGCCCAAACGTGCAAAGACCGAAATCAAACTGCCTCCGAATGAAAGGCCAATGAGCGCTTTGATGTCCCCTGTCAGCGCAAAAAATCCGGCAACTCCAAGGAGCGCGAGCCCCACGACAAGGAGTCCGGTGACGGATCCTCCCTGAAAGGCGAGCGCGAGCGCGGGCTTGAGCCCGATGCCTGCCGCGTGTGCTACGCGGACATTGGCGCGTACGGACACATGCATGCCGATGTAGCCGGCCACAGCAGAGAGGATGGCGCCCACAAGAAAGCCGAGCGCGGTTTGCACCCCGAGCGCAAAGTGGAGCACCACCGTAAGCGCGAGTGCGATAACGGCAATGGTTTTGTATTGTCGGTTAAGAAAGGCACGGGCTCCCTGCGCAATGGCACTTGAGATTTCCCGCATGCGCGCTGTGCCGGCATCCTTTTTAAAGATGCGCAGAGCCGTGATAATGCCGAAGAGAATGGCGAGTAACGAGCTTCCGAGAGCGAAGGTGATGACGGGATTCATACGATAAAGATTATCTTATAAGAATTTTCAATTATCAATTCTCAATTTTCAATCAATCTTAAATTAAATAATTTTCAGACTTTTGGGTTTTGTTTGATAATTGGTAATTGAACATTGATAATTTCGCGACTCTATAACGATTTTTCAGGATCATTTCCTGCGGGTAGCGTTTTCTCGGTTTCAATTTCACTTTTTTCACCTTCCGCGGTCGCGATCGCTTCTCCTTTCGCCGAGCGGATGTCTATGCGAAAGCCGGTGAGTTTGGCGGCGAGGCGCACATTTTGCCCGCCCTTTCCGATGGCAAGCGACTGTTCGTCTTCCGTAACCTCTACAATCGCCTTGTTGTCCGTCGGGTCCATGGTGACGGAGAGCACTTCGGCTGGAGAGAGCGCGGCCTCCACGAATTTGAGCGGCTCCTCCGACCATTCTATAATATCTATTTTTTCCCCGCCGAGTTCACTCATGACGGTGGAAACACGCACGCCGCGCTGGCCGACAAGCGAGCCGACCGGGTCTATATGCGGGTCTGTGCTTACGACCGCAAGTTTGGTGCGTGAACCGGGCTCGCGGGCAATGGCTTTTATTTCAACGACACCGCTTGCTACTTCAGGCGCTTCCTGTTTGAACAGCTCCTGCAGGAACTTGGGGTGCGAGCGGGAGAGCTTGAGAAAGATGCCCTTCGGTGTTTCCTCCACTCTATAGAGATAGGCGCGCACGCGCTCGCCCTGCCGGTAGCGCTCGCCCGGAATCTGCTCCTCGTAGGGGAGAATGCCGGTGGCGCGTCCCATGTCCACAAAAATATTGCCGCGTTCAAGACGCTGGACGGTTCCGGACACAATTTCGCCCTGGCGCGCGCCATACTCGTTCATGACGGATGTTTTCTCCGCCTCGCGGATTTTCTGGATAATCACCTGCTTGGCGGTTTGTGCGGCAATGCGTCCGTAGTCGGACTTTGCTTCCAGAGGGAAAATGATTTCATCGTCAAGAATCGCATCCTTTTTAATCTTCTGCGCGTCCTCCATCATGATGTGGTGTTCGGGATTGTAGTAAATGCGCTCATCCGTTACCTCGCGCTCCCGCTCTTCTTCTTTCATCTTTTCAATTTCTTTTTCAGGAATAACCTTGGTATCGTCCACGACGATTTTCACCTGAAAGAACTGCGTCTCTCCGGTGTCCCCGTCAAATTTTGCGCGCACAATCTGCCCTTTCTTGCCGTACTCCTTTTTGTACGCCGTGGCGAGCGCCGCTTCAATCGCTTCCAATACGCGCTCGCGCGGAATACCGCGCTCCTCTTCAAGCTGGTCCAGGACCGAGTTGATGACTTTTAGGTCAAACATGATAGGTAAACATACGAATATACGAATTATACCAATCAACGAATGGCTACGAATAAGAGGGGACGGGATTCGTAACTATTCGGATATTCGGACAATTCGTTAATTCGGATACTGATTCGTAGTGTTAATAAAAATGTCCGCCTCGGTAGGCGAACACTGAATACCCATATAGTAGCAAGGGAGAGGGGAAAGTCAAGTGCTTATCTCATGCCTACTTTTACCTTAAGTTGTAATACGGTATCTTCAAGGCGCTCAATTCTGTTTAGGTGGTCGCGCAAGAGTAGGTTCTCAATCCGGTCAAATCCTTTTTGCATGTCAGTTTCCAGTGTATCAAAGCGTTTTTCATTTGCCTCAAAGCCCTTTGCGGTTATCCGTGCAAGGTCTTCAATTGTGGTTTTTCTCTCCTTTGCCATATTTTTCCAATATAGCACAAAATTGGGATACGTTCTATCAACAGTTTCTGCGCATTTACTTGTTCTCTATAGTATAATTACTGCAATTACTCACTAATTTTTTAACTATATGGACGAAACTCAAAACACCCCTCCTAGTTCGGAAGGAGGAACGGGAAGTAGTATAGAAAGCAAACCGCAGCACTCACCCAAAGGCGCGATTGCTATTATTGTGGTGCTCGCCATTCTTGCGGTCGGCGGATACCTCCTGTATCAAAGAGGTGGAGATTTTGATATGGGAACAGAGGAGGAAGAAGCGGCACCGGTGGAGGCAACGCTTGCGCCCGAACTTGAATTGACGCGCGAAGAGAAATCGGGAGATGTCTCCGAGAAGAAGGCCGAGATTCTGGTCATCGTATCCTCGGGGCGGCCGCTCACCGCAGAAGAGCGCGCCGAAATCGGGGGCATCATGCTCACCAAAGCGCACATCTATCAGTTTAGCGAGCCAGAGCGGGTGAAAATCTTTGAGGCACTGCAGAGATAAATAATGCGAATAGTACGAATGGTACGAATCAACGAATACCTGCGAATAAGAGGAATATCTTTCGTATAAAAGTGGTAATGAGTCGTCATATGTTGAGACGAACCGTCAAATTGTGTGCAGTTGGAGCATCCGTGTTGGTGATGCTGTTTTCCGTCGCGCATGCGCAGATGGCTCCTTCGGCAGGAACGCTCGGGACTAACAATTTTTCCGGCTTTTCTTCCTCCTTTGACTTTTCGCTCGGAAATAGCGGGAACCTGACAACTACCCGTGGGACAACAGTGAGCAATACCATCACCGCCACCTGGCTTTCCGGAAACTTTTTCGGGCACATACGGACGGCACTTTCGTATCAAATTCATAATTCGGCCGGAAGCAATGTAACTTCCTCGGGTGGCATTTCCGGTACATGGAAC
>JAUSHG010000044.1 GCA_030648695.1 bacterium
ATCTTTATCAATCCATTTCCGCTCCTTCTGTGTCCTGTATTCTGACCTTTTAACATAACAGTGGCCATACGTTATATAGCATTTCCCCTTGCTAATTTCATAATGAAATTCGGCAAGCTGCCCATTGATAAGAGCAAAGGCCCAGTAGCTTCCATCTTCTTGTTTCTTCTTTTTCACATTCCTTTTCATATTTCATAGTATAGCAAAGCTACGGCAATGATTTTGCTTTTTTAAGCGGAATGAGTTACTGTAATGCGTGCCGTCAAGGCATTTTCTTTTTACTTAAATCTTGAATCATAAATCTTAAATCAGTTTGTATGCAAAGAGATTACCCATTAGAAAAAGTCCGAAATTTCGGAATTATCGCCCATATTGATGCAGGGAAGACCACCACGTCCGAGCGTATTTTGTTCTACACGGGCATGACGCACAAAATCGGCGAGGTGCACGAAGGTGAGACCGTGACGGACTGGATGGAGCAGGAGCGCGAGCGCGGCATTACGATTACCGCCGCGGCAATCACCTGCTTCTGGAATCCGACCTATGCGTCGAAGATCCCGAGTCCCGAGGGACCGAAAACTGATGCTACTCTGAAGCATCGTTTCAATATTATTGACACTCCCGGACACATTGACTTTACTGTGGAGGTGAAGCGCTCACTTCGGGTTTTGGACGGCGCAGTTGTTGTGTTTGACGGTGTTGCCGGCGTTGAGCCCCAGTCAGAAACCAACTGGCGTTACGCAGACGAGGGTCAGGTGCCGCGCATCTGTTTTATAAACAAACTGGACCGCATGGGTGCTTCGTTTGAGAAGTCCTACGCTTCTATTTTAGACCGGCTCAACAAATCGGCAGTCCGCATGCAGATTCCGGTAGGTCTTGAAGAAAAATTTGAGGCAGTCATTGACCTCCTCAAAATGAAGGCCTATTACTTCGAAGGCGACAAAGGTATTGAGGTTATTGAGAAAGAGATTCCGGCCGACTATCTGGAAGAAGCGAAGAAATATCGCCATGAACTGGTGGAGCGGATTGTGGAGCAGGACGATACGCTTATGACCGAATATTTGGAGGGGAAGGTGGCGTCTTTGGAGGTGCTCAAAAGCACTTTGCGCAAGGCGGTTATTGCGAACAAAATCTTTCCGGTCTTTACCGGCTCGGCGCTCAAGAACAAGGGCGTCCAGCTCGTGCTTGATGCCGTGGTGGAGTATCTCCCGTCTCCGCTTGATATGCCGCCTATAAAAGCGCTTGACCCGAAAACAGGGGAGCCGGTGGCACGCCCCCCCTCTGATGAGGCGCCGTTCTCGGCGCTCGTGTTTAAACTCCAGAGTGACCCGTTTGTGGGCCAGCTCGCTTTCTTCCGCGTGTATTCAGGCACGGTGGAGGCGGGAACCTATGTGTACAATTCAACCACCGGCAATCGCGAGCGTCTTTCCCGTATCGTACGTTTGCAGGCGGACAAGCGCGAAGAAGTGAAGCAGGTGTTTGCCGGAGAAATTGCAGCTGCTGTCGGCCTTAAAGAAGCCAAGACCTCGCACACGCTCTGCGATGAAAACAGTCCTGTGGTGTTGGAGGCCATCAAATTCGCCGACCCGGTTATCTCGCTTCGCATTGAACCGAAAACCAAGGCCGACCAGGAAAAGATGGGCTATGCGCTCAAGCGCCTTGCTGATGAGGACCCGACCTTCAAAATCAAGTCCGATGTTGAAACCGGAGAAACCGTCATCATGGGCATGGGAGAGCTTCAGCTTGAAATCATGGTGGACCGCATGAAGCGCGAGTTCTCGGTTGAAGCCAATGTCGGCAAGCCGCAGGTGGCCTACAAAGAAACCATTCAGGGCGAAGCCGAGGCGGAGGTGAAATACATTAAACAAACCGGAGGCCGCGGACAATACGGTCACGTCAAGGTTAAGGTTCGCCCCATGCAGCCGCTTGAGGAGGGTGCGAAAATCAAAAAGAACATCAAGCGCTATGATGACTTTGAATTTATTGACTCCATTAAGGGAGGAGTTATTCCTCTTGAGTTTATTCCGGCGGTTGAGAAAGGATTTAAGGAAGGCCTTGAACGCGGAGTGGTGGCCGGATACCGTTTGGTCAATGTGTCAGCCGAGCTCATTTTCGGGTCATCTCACGACGTGGACTCCTCTGAAATTGCATTTAAAATTGCCGGCTCGCAGGCCATTCAGGACGCGGCCAAGCGCGCCCGTCCTGTGCTTCTTGAGCCCATCATGAAGGTGGAGGTGGTGACACCGGAGAAGTTTACCGGAGATGTAACAGGCCATCTTTCTTCCAAGCGCGGAGAAATTCAGAATGTGGGCGAGCGTGGGTTGAACAAAGTGATTGATGCAAAGGTGCCGCTTGCCGAGATGTTCGGCTACATTACGACACTACGCTCTATGACTGAAGGCCGTGCTTCATTCACCATGGAATTTGACCATTACGAGGCCGTACCGCCCAACGTAGCCGCCGGTATCATTGAATCCCGTAAATAGACGTCAACGTGCCACGTTGACGTCTATTTTAGGCCATTTTCTAGGACATCTTGGGTAAATGCGGCTTCCACAAGCGATTCCGAGGTGATGTGGGCCGCCATTTCCCTTGCAAAACCTGCAGGAGTTGTCTCAAATAGTTCATTGAATAATTGGTGATTGGCTACACACGAATACGCGGTATCACATTGGTGCCGCATGCTTGACCACTCGTAATTCTTGAGGAAAGCCATGGCCCGGTCTGGCGAAGTAATGCCGCTAATTCGCCAGTTCTCGTCAAATAAATCAAGCGGATTTAGTGCCACATAGAAGGGGATATACAGAAATTGGCTGTCATTTTTTATCTGAACCATTTTTGCTTTGTTTTGGAATAAATATCCCGAACGTTCATATTTGGTATTGAAATATTTTGTATATCCATTTCCCATTCTCTTTATGAAATCAATTACTCCACCCGCGACCCGTTCATGGAGCAAAAGATGATAGTGATTGGGAAGTAAGCTCCATTTTAAAATATCAACAATGGGTGTCTGTGGAGGAGGAGCGAGGAATAAATCCGCACCTTCAAACCGGAGCGCGCCATCTTTGTTATTGAACCGGTATAAACTTTCCACGAAGCGGCGATAATCTTTCTCATTGAGAAAGATCTTTTCTTTGTTTACTCCTCGGTTGCAAATGTGCACAATATCGCCTTGCATATAAGAATTATACCACACGTTCACCCGTCAACGTGCCACGTTGACGGGTGGACAATGGGTGGACAAGAGAAAGGGGTGTTGACAACTCCCGTTGACCTGTGGGAGAAGAGGCGTATAGTTATGGCATTATTCCTCCTCTTCTATCAATGAAAAAATTTCTTTTATCAGCAGGGATTTTCTCTGCGCTCTTTCTGTTTACCGGCGCCGCTTTGCAGGCGCAGGAAAGCAGTAATGCCGTCCAACCTGTGGTTATCACTTTCAAAGCAGACCCGGACAGTGAGAGTGATGAAACGCTCACCCTCTACATCCAAAAGAACCGCGGCGGATTTCTCCCCGCCCTGCTCCAGTCCGGCTTTGCACCGACATTTAACATCCCCATCGGAACGTACCGTGTGCACGCCACAATTTCCGATACCGGCGGAAATTCAGAAACCGTTACTGCGCGTCTGCGGGCACGCAGGCCCGGACTTATTCTTGACCGATTCCAAAGTCCGGACTCGGGAAATAATCCTGGCGATTTGGAGGGTCTTAAGGTAGTGGCGCAAAAGTCCGGAAACAAGGTGAAGTTCAAAGCAACCTATAAGAACGAAAGAGAGGATACTGTAAACGGCTCGTTTGAAATACAGGATGAAAACGGGGAAGTCATTGCTCCGGTTGCGGAGCGTGGGCAGATGCCTATCTATCAATTGCCGGTCGGCAGGTACCAGATTGATGCTGTGGTTAAGGACCCCGAAGACGGATCTACGTATAGAGATACGGTTGTGTTTGATGCCGAAGCGGGAGGTTACTCGGCGTATTCCGACTCAAGTGTGGAATTGGACGAAGAAAATGATGAAGGTGAATTTGATGATGAGGATGATACCCCGCCGATTTCCACCCGTCCTTCCATCACCGTGCTTAGTCCGAATGGGGGAGAGAATTATGTTCTCGAGCGATCGGTCATAAGTGTGAGATACCAATCTTCCAATTTGATTGGATCGAGGTTGGTAGCTAACTTGAGTGACCCGAATGGAAGAGATGTCTATATGGCTTCAGCTTCTGCTAGGGATACAGGAGTAATTGAAGTTCCTCTCACTACAACGTATCCAGATTACCCGGGGCAGTACAAGATTACTCTGTGTGCAGAAGTGAATAGGGACGCAGTAAGCGAGAACATTTGTGATGCGAGCAATGCGCCATTCACCATCACCGCGCCCGATGTGAGTGGATTGTGTCCCTCCGGTCAAACGTGGAATGGTTCGATATGTGTCCCCAATTCAACAAATATAGAGGGCATTTGTCCTTCGGGTCAGATTTGGAAGGGTGCTGTATGTGGCAAGCCGCTGGTCTGCGGGGCACTGGGCGATGTCAATAATGACGGAGTAATTTCAGAAACGGACAAAGAACTTATCCGCACCTTTGTGCTTACAACCGCAGTACCAACCGATGCGCAGAAAAAGAATTCAGATACCAGCGGCGATGGAGCAGTAACCACCGCTGACATTAGTTTGATTTCCGCATACCTTGCCGGCACCCGCACGACATTTCCGGGATGTTCCTCTGCTTCTCCTTCCATCACCGTGCTTAGTCCGAATGGGGGGGAGAGTTATAAAATTGGAGATGCTGTTAATGTCAGCTGGAACGTGTCGAATCTTCCCGCAAACACAAATGTGGGCTTGCAGTTATCTTATAACCTAAACGGGGCTACGTTCGAAGATGGACTAACTTCTTCAAATCTATCGCCTGATTCAAGAGGGGGGTATTCGTGGGTGATTCTGGCAAAATATGCGGGAAGCGGAATGAATCCAAATCTATTTAAAATGAGAGCAATTTTGTACGGTCCGAACATCCCTGGAACGAACCCCCCTCAAGATTACAGCGACTCCTACTTCACCATCACCGCGCCGACAAGTCAGGCCATCAACTGTTCCAGCGCTACCATCGGAAGCTACCCTGTACCTGCCGGACAGCATGGAACAAGCGTTATCGTAGGCATTCAGAATTCGGTATCGCATGGCACCCGATTTGCCACCACCACGTTCGCATGCAGTAGTGGCACCTTTACTGCCGGACCGGAAGTGGCGGACATCCGCTGTGAAGCTGGATATAGTTCGGTTGGTACCAATTGTGTCGCGGCAGACACCGTGGCAGAATTCGTATCGCTTGCGAGTGTCATTATTGAAGGAAGCAACGTCAAGGTAACGTATTCCAAAAACTTTGACACCTGCGCGCATCTCAAGGACGAGGGAGGAAGCATGGTGCATGCGAGCAATTATTTCTGCAGTTTGGGAACAAATGTGGTAGTAACGCAGGCCATGTCAAACTTCAGCGTGGCGCCGGGCGCGCGGGTGCGGCTCTGCCATGGAAACAACGCCAATCTCTGCAGTGAGTTTGTCACGGTAACAGGAGGCACTACTTCACGGCTGGATGCTCTGCATGCATTCATCGGAAGTGTGCAGTCGGCGGGCGTATATAACAGCGTGCTGCTGCAGACATACCGCTGAACCGAAGCAGAACAGGAACACGGAACCGACGCGGAATAGACGTCAACGTGCCACGTTGACGTCTATATCTTTCGGTTGATTTTTTGAGGCAGATGGGATAGAACCTGTGGAGAAAGCGCGCCGTGTGTACGGAGAGCGTTTCTTTGTTCCTCACATTTTTTGGAGGTTTAGTATGTTATTTTCTAAACTTGATGTGGATTTTAAGGCGGGAGCAGGGCTGGTAACCATTTTGTCGGTCCTTGTCGGATTGTGTCTGTTTGGCATCGGGTTTCTGCCCCGTCCGCTTTCGTTTCTGCTTGGCGCCTGGATTTACTATGCGCTCGGATTTGCCATGTCGTGGCGCGATATTCCATGGTTTGGGCGAAGTGTCTTTTCACTCGCGCTTCTATCCGCTTTTCTCGGAGGGTACCACCTTAAGTTTGATGCCGACTGGCTGGAACTCGGCATTGTGACCGTTGCATTGTGCGTTCCTTTTGTCCTTGGTTTCTACCGTGGATTGCGGGCGGCGCGGCATGCGGATGCGTAAAGACCTCATTCGGTTGACCCCCATTGCCATTACAGGCAGGGTAAACGGCTCACACTGGCAGTGTGAGCCGTTCTTATACTACTAGAAAAGGGGAACAACCCTCCTCCGGCGAAGCGCCGGAGTGCTCCCTTTGATAAGGGAGATGGAGATTGCGCTTTTATGGTGTTTTTGGTATTATAATCCTCACGCTTTTTACCCCGATATCGGGGTATTTATTAGTGGATATTATTTTTATAAGCATAATTTAGTATCTTCTTCGCATAAGCAACAGCTTCGCTGTTTACGCGACGAAGGTACACACACTATGGCAGAGTTCAAACGAGACAAGCCGCACATCAACGTCGGCACCATCGGTCACGTTGACCACGGCAAGACCACCCTCACGGCCGCGATTACCAACGTGCAGGCAAAGAAAGGATTGGCAACCGCCATTTCCTACGACCAGGTAGCCAAGGCCTCCGAAAAGGAAGGCCGCCGCGACCCGTCCAAGATTATTACCATTGCCATCTCGCACTGCGAGTATGCCACCGAAGCGCGCCACTACGCGCACGTTGACTGCCCCGGACACGCTGACTACGTCAAGAACATGATTACGGGTGCCGCCCAGATGGATGGAGCCATTCTCGTGGTGTCTGCGGTTGACGGTCCCATGCCCCAGACCCGCGAACACATTCTTCTTGCGAAGCAAGTCGGTGTTCCGAAGATTGTGGTGTTTTTGAACAAAGTAGACCTCGTTTCTGACAAGGACCTTCTTGACCTCGTGGAGGAAGAGGTGCGCGAGCTGCTCACCAAATATCAGTTTGACGGCAAGGAAACTCCGGTTATCCGCGGTTCCGCTCTCAAGGCCCTTGAAGGTGATGCCGAGGGGGTTGCGAGCATTGACGCTCTTCTTACGGCGCTTGATACCTACATTCCGATTCCGGCCCGCGAAATTGACAAGCCGTTCCTCATGCCGATTGAAGACATCTTCTCCATTGAAGGACGCGGTACTGTCGTAACGGGAAGAATTGAGCGCGGAAAGGTGAAGGTAGGCGAGGAAGTGGAGATTGTCGGTTTGAAGCCGACAGCCAAGACCACGGTAACGGGTATTGAAATGTTCAACAAGTCCCTGTCCGAAGGTATGGCCGGAGACAATGCCGGAGTCCTTTTGCGCGGCACCAAGAAGGAAGAGGTGCACCGCGGACAGGTTATCTGCAAGCCGGGAACCACGACTCCTCACACCGATTTTGAATCAGAGTGCTATATTCTCAAGAAAGAGGAGGGAGGCCGTCACACGCCGTTCTTTCCCGGCTACAAGCCGCAGTTCTACATCCGCACGACTGACGTAACGGGCGAGGTAACGCTTCCCGAGAAAACCGAAATGGTTATGCCGGGAGATACGATTACCTTCAAGGTAAAGCTTGTCGCACCGGTTGCGCTGGAAGAGAAACAGCGGTTTGCTATTCGTGAAGGAGGGAAGACGGTAGGAGCGGGTGTAGTCACCAAAATAATTGCCTAATAAAGCTTCTTAGCTGGAAGCTTCTTAGCTTATTAGGATTCTGATTTTACTAAACAGCTAATAAGCTAACTAGCTACAAGCTGACGTATGACTGCAAAAACTACAGCTAAAAAAGACACGGAGCCGAAGAAGGCCGGTGCGAAAAAAGCTCCGGTTGCTCGCGCGCGCAAGCCCGTCAAAGAGACAGTGAACAAACTGCGCATCCGCATCCGCGCCTACGAGCACAAAATTCTGGACGCGTCACTCAAGCAGATTCTTGATGTCGCGTATCGCTTTGATGCGGTTATTGAAGGCCCCATTCCGCTCCCGACTGAAACCAAGAAATATACGGTCAATCGCGCTTCCTTTGTATACAAAAACGCGCGCGAGCAGTTTGAGATGCGCATCCACAAGCGCCTGCTTGATATCATCAACCCCAGCCCCAAACTCATTGAGGCGCTGACCAATCTTTCGCTTCCGTCTGGAGTGAATATTGACGTGAAGATGCTTTAAAAAATCGCCCCGCTCTCGCGGGGCTGATTTTTTTAAGTC
>JAUSHG010000004.1 GCA_030648695.1 bacterium
GGGTGATAATTACATTCACGGGCACCGGCGTGTATTCCGTACTCACTGCTTTCCTTTCTGAATGGGGTTGTAACCCCGTGGTTTAGTTTACTGGTGTAGAGCCAAGTTATTAAGGTCCTACTGTTGTACATTATAGCACATATGGGTAGCATAAGTCAATACCTCTAAAACGGGTAAAAATACCTTGTTTGTGGCGTTATTTTGAGGTTTTGTGATAGGATATTTGTATGCCCGAAAAATCTCCTGAACCCGAGCCATTAGTTCCTCCGACGCGGATGGACGATTTGAAGATTGAGGGGGAAGTTCCAGCTGAAGCGGGAGCACCGCAATTGTCAGATGTGGGGGAGCCGGGAATGCCGCCTCCACCTTCTTCAGCGCCGGCTAGTCCGGATGCCGCGGTTTCTAAGAAACGTATAACCAAACGGGTTCCCCCAACTCCGCCGGCGGAACCTCCTGCACCGGCAGCGCGGCCTGTTGCAACTCCGCCGATATTGACCGGAGCGCCTAAAGCTCCTGCCATCCCATCTGCTCCGGTATCTAGTCCAAAAAGCGCAGAAAATGCATTGGAGATAGCAGAAACCAATGTACTTGAAAAGTATGTAGAGGGAGTGAAAAGCGCTCCGGAACTGCTCAAAAGAATTGAGGGAATGTTGGAGGACAAGGAACTCCGCGCGCAATTTGGCCTGAAGAAACTGGAGGTACTGGTAGCGGATATATATCCGAAAATCTCTGCATGGGTTTCCCATCTGGAAGGAAGCGCTAGTGGCAAGCCCCTCTCTTTGCAGCAACTTCCTATCGGTTTTCAAGGGGTGGTTCGACGTATTGCAACGGGCAATGTCGCTGAAGGGCCGCGTGAATTCGCGCCGGCTGCTCCGTCTTCAGCCGTTGCGTTGAGAGAAATCACCAACGCGGATTTGGAGGCCGCGGGTGTAGAGGGGACAGGTTGGAAAGAAGAGACATCCGCTCTCGTGCGGGTGCGTCCTGAGCCGAGCGCTCTTAATGACATGCGCCCTCTGCATGAGCGCACGGAAAGCGGGCTAGCCAACTTGGACAATCCCGCTTACCTTTCGTTTCTTAATGCCGTTGAACAACGAGGCATCACATTGGACGCCGCGAAGGAAGAATTGTTTAAACACGCCTTTGAATGCCGCGGCAGAGTTGCAGCGCGTCTGGGCGATTTTTATGCTGTACAGACAGAGCGTGATTTGGGTCTTTCGTCTGAAAGTGAGCCACTGGCAGAGATCAGGCGTGTGGAGAGTGCGCATGTGGAGAAACTTTCTCTGGAGCACCCCGAACAGGTTCTTGCGCTCGATGCTTTGCTCAACAAAGGAGAGGAGATACCCGGTCAGATTAATCAGCTTAACGCCCGGAAAGAGGCACTCGTATCGCAAGGAGCGACAGAAGGAACTGCGGTTATTGATGAGCGCGAAAAAATGCTGGAGCGTGCCAAAGCATCCAATAGATTTCTCACCGGCCTTGGCCGATTTACCATCATAGGCCGACTTTTTGGCGGAGAACTGGGTAAACAGGACCTGGCCCGTCAGACACTTCGCAAAGAGGGTTTGGGCACCCGCCTTGGGGGCGTAGATGCGTCAGTGAAGCAGGGCGGGAAAAGCAAGATTGACAGAGAACTTGCGGATATCCGGACACGAATTGAGCGAAAGGAGGAGATGAAAAGTGTCACTTCTTCGGACTTGCATGAACTTCACACTCGGTTGTGGGACGCACAGGCAGAGCTTGGCAGATGGCGTGGGGAGGTCATGCGTGCCAATGCTTCGCACGACGAAGCGGCGTTTGTCGTCCAAAAGGCCTTGGGTACTGCATTTGACGCATTGCGTAATCCCGAGGCAGGAGGGTTTGAGTTTTTTACACAGGGCAAGCAGACACTGCGCAACCTTATGGCCGTTATGGAAAAAGGAGATGAAAGCACACAGCTCATGGACTATGCCCGCCCATTACATTCCGATGAGTTAGAGAAAATGCTTCTTTTGAACGCGGAACATCAGGCGGGGAAGGCCATGAGTACGGCTCTGGTAGAAACTCTGCGCAATACGGCAGCACCGGGGCGGCTTGCCGCTCTCGGTGCGGCGTTTGAAGAGTGGTTGAGTCAGGAGGAAATCGGCAGATATAAGGGGAAGTCCAACGTACTTCTTTTTGTGCATCAAGAACTGGATGTATATGGCAAAGAGCTCCGTAAAGAGTTGTCTCTTCTTTCGGAAAGACGCAAGGGGGGTTTGGAACAGGAGACAGAGCTTGGCACACGAGAGCAGGAATTACGCATCCGACTCCGTCTTATAGCGGCTCTCAGCGCAGGTATGAAAGAGCGTTTGACAGAAACTTCATCTACATGAAACAAGATTTAGCACAAGAAATAGAACAACTGCTTGCAGACGGAAAGCAGGATGAAGCCCGCGCCGTATTGCGCGAGGCACTGATGCAACCGTTATCTGACGAAGAGCGCGGGGCGCTCCTGGTCGGGTTTGCCGCGGCGTACTTGGCGCTTCAGAGCAGTGTGAATGAAATGCATCGGGATATTTTGACCGAAGAGGTGGAAACGCTGGAGAAGATTTCTTCTCTTCAAAACTCTATTGACGAAAATCTGGCGCTTGTTAAGGCGCGACAGGGACTCAATGAATAAAGCATGTGGTGTCATCCCCGCGAAAGCGGGGAACCAGATATTCCTGGATTCCCGCCTGCGCGGGAATGACTTTTAGACGGTGGGGAGAAAATATTCCGATAAATACGCTATACTATTCCGTATGGAACAAATGAAGGGAGCACCGTTTGCCACTCCTGCGGAAGAACTTCGCGCCTTGCGTGCGGAGGTGGCGCGGCGTGAGCAAGAAATGGCGCCTACGGACGCGGCCTCGCAGGAAATCGCGCGCTCCATCCTGGGCGATTACGCACAGGCGCCCGCACCCGAGGTGCTTGCTCCTGCACTTCGTGTGCCGCAGGAGCATGTGGAAAAGATGATGCTGCAGCTTGCTCCCGAGCCGCATGATGTGCAGATGGAGGAACTGCGCAAGGTGCTTGAAGACAAAGGCATCAAGAATGCGCTTTTGGTCTTGGAGCGCATGCAGAGCCCGCACCTCTACGATGACTTCCACCGCTACCTCGTGGAATATCTCAAGGAAGGGCATCCGGCACAAGGTCTTCGCGAAAAGGGGCCGCTGTGGCGTCCGCTCCATATGACGCTGTTTGAGGTGCTTCTTCCCGAGGTTCCGAAAGACGACCAGGCGCAGGAAGTTAAAAAGCTTATTGCCGGCATGGAGCAGTTTTATGCAGGCATGCTCGGCGTATCCGAGAAGGGGCGGGATAATTATTTTACGATTGAAATAGCCAACGCAAACGGGAGCGATGAGGTGATTTTTTATGTATCCGTTCCCGACAGCAAGCGGGCGCTGTTTGAAAAACAGGTGCAGTCCCTGTTTCATAATGTCAAAGTCCGCGAGGCAAAGGACGATTACAATATTTTCAACGAAAAAGGCGTGTCGCTTTCGTCCAGCGCCGTTTCGGCAAAGAACCCGATTTTTTCGCTCAAACAGTATGATGAGTTTGAGGTAGACCCCCTGAATGTGCTGCTGCACAGTTTTTCCAAAATTGACCGCGAGGGAGAGGGAGCCGCGGTTCAGCTCGTGCTCCGTCCCTCGACACACTCGTATGAAGAGCGGTATGCGTATGCGCTGAAGCAGATTCAAAGAGGAGTGCCGGTGCGCAAGGCCGTTGATATTTCGTTTTCCGTTTTGGGAGGCGTGGCGCGCTCCATCCGAGACGTATTTTCCGGAGAAGAGGAGCGGCGGCGCAAGAGGCAGAAAGAAAGCAAGGAGCCAGTAAAGATTGACGAGCTTGCGGCAGAGTCCATCAAGAAGAAACTCGGCAGTCCCGTGCTTGAAGCAAATATCCGGATTGTTTCTTCCGCAGGGGATGTGCAGTCGGCCGAGGAAATTCTTTCCGATTTGGAGGCGTCATTCAACCAGTTTGCGAGCGCGACCGGAAACAGTGTGCGTTTCAAGCGAAGCACCGGCGGCAAGCTCCTGCAAGCACTTAAGCGTTTCACCCTGCGCCTTTTTGATGCTACCTCGCTTATCCCGCTTTCCATCAAGGAACTGACGACCATGATGCATTTTCCCTCTACGCATCTCAAATCCACGCCGGCATTGAGGCAGGCCAAGGCAGGCAGTGCTCCTGTGCCCGCAGGACTGCCCGCAGAGGGGCTTCTCCTTGGCGTTAACCGCGTGCGGGGGCAGGAGGCGCGTATTTATATGGCTCCCGAAGACCGTCTGCGCCATTTCTACACCATAGGCCAGACCGGCACCGGCAAGACCACACTCTTGAAGCAGATGATTGCGCAGGACATTGCGCGGGGAGAGGGCGTGTGCTTTATAGACCCGCATGGTGTGGATGTGCAGGAGGTGCTCTCCTATGTGCCGCCCGAACGCTACGAAGATGTGATTTATTTTGACCCGTCGGATACCTCGCGGCCCATGGCGCTTAACATGCTGGAATATGATGCGCGGTTTCCGGAGCAGAAGACCTTTGTGGTCAATGAAATGCTCTCCATTTTTGATAAACTCTTTGACATGAAGACCGCGGGCGGCCCCATTTTTGAGCAGTACTTCAGAAATGCGGTATTGCTTACGATTGAGGACCCTGAAACCGGCTCAACTCTTTTGGATGTTTCCCGCGTGCTTGCAAGTAAGGAGTTCCGCGAGTTGAAGCTTTCGCACTGTAAGAATCCGATTGTGGTGCAGTTCTGGCGTGAGGTGGCGGAAAAGGCGGGAGGGGAGGCGGCACTGCAGAATGTGGTGCCCTATATCACCTCCAAGTTTGATAATTTTCTCGCGAACGAAATCATGCGTCCGATTATTTCGCAGGAAAAATCCGCAATCAACCTCCGCGAAATAATGGACGGGAAGAAAATTCTACTCGTAAATCTCGCGAAGGGTCGTTTGGGCGACCTCAATGCCAATCTCATAGGTCTCATTCTGGTGGGCAAGATGCTCATGGCCGCGCTCTCGCGCGTGGATTCCTTCGGTAAAGACCTTCCGCCGTTTTATCTCTACATTGATGAGTTTCAGAATGTCACGACTCCTTCAATCTCCTCAATTCTCTCCGAGGCGCGCAAGTACAAACTCGCGCTCATTATTGCGCACCAGTTCATCAAGCAGTTGGATGAAAAGATAAAAGATGCGGTGTTCGGCAACGTCGGGAGTCAGGCCATTTTCCGTGTAGGAGCAGAGGATGCGGAGTTTTTGGCAAAACAGCTTGAGCCGGTGTTTACACAGCAGGATTTGATGAATTTGGATAACCGGAATGCGTATCTCAAGCTCTTGGTTGCGGGGCGGCCCATGAAGCCCTTTTCTTTTGAAACACTGCCGCCTCCGGCAGGAAAACCGGATGTGATTGAAAAACTCAAGGAACTCTCCCGCCTCAAATTCGGCCGCCCAAAGGCAGAGGTGGAGGCGGAGATTATGGCGAAATATCGGAAGTAACATTTGACCATTGACCTTTAACCTTTGACGAAAAGAAAAATCCTTAATCCTTAACGTTGTCATTCCCGCGTAGGCGGGAATCCAGGAGAATATGATGGAAAAATTTCCACAGGAGAATTCGCTTAACTCAATGGAGGGAGTGCCACGGCAGGATATTCCTTTGGATTTTGTGGAGGGTGAATCGGAGTCCGTTCCGATCAAAAAAGAAAACGAAGCACAGCCGCGGATGGTTGAATTCACTACCGATATGTGGCAACAGTATAAAGAACTTCGGTTGCGTAGTGGAGAAACAGAGCCAGAGGCGTGGGGCGCATCGATACGAGCTGAACCCGAGAAAGATGAGCTGTATTGGCGACAAAAACTTGAGGACCCTCATTTTAAGATGTTTGCAATTGAAATGGACGGGAAAATTGTTGCTATGTGCGGCCTTCAGCAAAAGTCCGATGGCAGATTCTTTGGAAGACGGTTGTATGTTGCGCCTGAGTACAGGGGAAAGGGTCTTGCCAAGGTGTTGCTTGATAGAGTCTTAGATGAAGCAAAGAGTCGCGGGGCAAAGAACATATATTTAGGCGTTACGGACGGGCTTCCCGCTCTCGGCCTCTATAAAACTATGGGTTTTACAGAAATTGGCAGGCATAAAGATGAAATGAGGGGAGATGGGAGTGTGCGGGATGAGATTATTTTGGAAAAGAAGTTTGAGTAATTGGCTTTTCAGGTCTAAATCTGCTAGGATATTCTTCATTCTTTAATTTACTAAACTACCCCACCTTTATCCTCCCCTCTTAAGAGGGGAGGAGGGCAGAGGAGAGGTGAACGATTCGTATTGTATGGCACACGCAAAAGCAGAACGTACCCTCGTAGTCATCAAGCCAGACGGCGTACAGCGTACCCTTGTGGGTGAAATAATTAAGCGCTATGAGCGCATGGGATTGAAGCTCGTGGGCATGAAGATGCTTGTCCCAAGTCACGACCATGTGGAGGTGCATTACACCCTTGACCCGCACTGGATTAAGAACGTGGGCGAGAAATCTATTGAAAGCTACAAGAAGAAAGGGCTTACGCCTCCGACTGACGACCCGATTAAACTGGGGAAGGGGGTATTGGAGAATCTGCGCAAGTACCTCACCAGCGGTCCGGTCATTGCTATGGTCTGGCAAGGCGCACATGCAGTGCAGATTGTACGGAAAGTGACGGGAGGCACCGAACCTCTCTCATCAGACGTGGGCACTATCAGGGGCGATTTTGTGCTTGATTCGTACCAAATGGCCGATTCTGATACACGGGCCATCAGAAACCTTATTCATGCCTCCGGCTCGGTTTCCGAGGCGGAAAAGGAGATTCCGCACTGGTTTAAGGGAGAGGAACTTATGAATTACCGCCTGGTACAGGAGCAGATTCTCTATGATGTGAATTTGGACGGCCTATTGGAGTAGGCCATCCACCAAGTACCACGAATAAAAACACTAAGTACCACCAAGACCTCGAGACAGTATTCTCTGTTCCCGTTTGTGGCGCTTCGTGTCCTCATTTTGGTGGTTTTTCGTGTCCTACTCGTGGTCATTCGTGTTTCTAAAAAGCTGTCAAGAAGTTTTTGGCCGATTTA
>JAUSHG010000007.1 GCA_030648695.1 bacterium
AGGGAACATCGGCGATGACGGCATCCGGCATCGCAGGGGATTCAAGACGGGCATTCGTCCGCTAAGGGAGAGAAGTCCATACGCCTATGCGAGCTACAACATCATGCAGCGCAACGGCAAGGAGCTCTTCAACCTGCACGGACGAATGTACTACGAACACTGGAGCGACCCGCTCTGGGAACTGGTCGGGGAGTTCCGTGTGCTTCCGCAAATCAGATGGAGCTTGGATTTCGGCGTGAAGTTCAGGCAAAGCCGGTTTGAGAGCGACATCTTCCGCGAAGGGAGCAGGGTCAAGAGTTACGTCGGTATTCACGGCCCTTTGGGTAAGTTCTTCAAAGGATACTTGGGAGCCGGATTCCCATGGCACGTTTCGCTCGGCACCTATGGCACATGGTAGCGTTACGAGCGCAGTTACCGCGAAAGCCCGAAACCCTCGGGCTTTTTTGTTTTTCGTTATCCACTGCAGAGCTTGTACACTCCCTACTTTCATGTTAAAAAGGTGCAGGTCCGTTGCTGACCTTGGAAAGGAAACATATGACATATGCACTTGGCTTCGTACTGTTGCTCCTGCTGTATGCAGGGGTGATGAATCTGTACACGCAGAGGACAAGGCAGGGCATTGTTCTGCTCGCGCTCTTCATTCTGACGGTGCCCCTCCTGTGGCTCGCGTAGCCGCCGCGTCGAGTACGGCCGGAAATCCAGTGGACAGCTACACTGGATTTCCGGCTCTTTTTTGTATATACTGCTGAGATATGCAAGATAAACCAAAACTTACCCCAAAGGATTTCTTCTTATATGCCGGTGCGCTTATCACTTTGTACTGGAGCGCCGGAGCGCTTATTGCACTTCTCTTTACCACGATTGACCGCGCGTTTTATGACCAATTGAGCGGATACGTTGACCCGTATTCGGGCGGTATCAGGTTTGCGATTGCTTCTCTTATTGTCGTATTTCCGATTTCGCTTTTTCTCTTTTACTACATCAAGCGCGAAATATTGCGCGCACCGGAAAAGCTTCTGCTCCCGCTCCGCCGCTGGCTCTATGCGCTTACCATTTTTGTCACCTCTGCCGCACTGCTCGGCGACCTTATCGCGCTCATCAATCAGTTCCTCGGAGGCGAATTGACGACCCGATTCGTACTCAAAGCCATTTCAATCTTTGTCGTGGCCGGATTTATTTTCTGGTACTGCCTGCTTGAAATTCGCACCAAGCCGGGTGAAGTCGCCGGCATCCGGAAGGGATTTCTGGCCGCCGCGATTATTCTGGTGCTTGCCTCCATCGTGTACGGATTTGCCGTCATGGGTTCTCCTTCGGCAATCCGCAAGCTTCGTTTTGACGAGCGTCGCGTTTCCGACCTGCAGAGTATCCAATGGCAAATCGTCAACTACTGGCAACAGAAAGTCCGCTTCCCGAAGTCGCTCTCTGATTTGAACGACCCCATTTCCGGTTATATCGTACCCAATGACCCCAGGACCAAGGCACCCTATGAATTCCGGCTGGGCGAAGGATACGCGTTTGAGCTGTGCGCCAATTTTGAACTTGCCAGTTCGGCAAACCAGCAGGGCCCTTCGTACCCGTATCCTGTAATGAACGGTAAAGATAGTAATGATACGTGGCAACATGAAGCAGGCCGTACCTGCTTTGAGAGAGTGCTTGACCCCGAACGCTATCCGCCGTTGCCGAAAACACGCTAACGCCACTTTTAACCTTTGACTATTAACTTTTAACAAAAAGAAAAAACGCCCCTCCTTGCGGACGGGCGTTTTTTGAAATTGAAAAGAGCTGCGATTATTTGGGCAATGTCTGCGGTCCTCGCGACGGGCCGGGAACCTCTTCCATAAGCCAGTTGGTGCCGACCTGCGCGGCTCGGTAGTAACTGCCAATTTGGAGGTCCCACGGAAGAGTGAATTCGGCAATGTCCTCATGCGTAACGCCCGCATTCACCTGATTAAGGAAGTAGGTGGTGTTGGTCCTATCAATCCACACTTCAGTGGTGATGCCTTCCACAAGATACGTCTTGTTGTGGAAGAGGGCGTTGGTGTTGTAGACGCTGATAATTCGCGTCTGCTTGGCGGACTGGCGCTCCTGCTGATGCCCTTTCGTAATCGCAAAATATACCAAAAAAGAGATGGGCCAGAGGAGGATTATGAACATAACCCATACGATTGCAGGGATCGGGGGAGTATCTATTTCAAGCGGACTATCTTCTTCAAATCTATTCATCTAAAGACCTTTCCTTCATAAATTAACAGCAGTTGGTGTCCGATACTGCAGGAGATATTGCATCTTTCTATCATGCTTGTCAAGGAGGACGAAATAAAAAGCGCCCGAACGAAAGTCCGGGCGCAGTTTTGCGGAGAGGAGTTATAGGGCTTCTTGGACCCCGAGCAGCGTCTCTACGCAATGCGGATGGAAACTGTCATCCGAACAAAGTTGCTACTCTGCGGGCATTTAATCACCGCGGACGAGAAAATGCAAGGTTGAAAAAATAAAGCGCCTGCACATCCATGCAAGCGCTCCTCGGTGCCTAAGAGAGTTGTGACTATCAAGCAATGGCCTCTCTTTTGCGAGTGCCGAGAACACCGGTTGAAGTGCCCATTGCCGCCTTGATTAAAGCATCACCTGGCTTCTACGGCAACTCTGTCCGGTTTGAAAAAGACGTTTTAAATTGTATGATGGATTGATTCATGAACCAGTACGACCATAAGAAAATAGAACGCAAGTGGCAGAGAGTATGGAAACAGACCGGCTTGTATACAACCCGTGAACCCGGTAAAGGATTAGGGATTAAGGATT
>JAUSHG010000046.1 GCA_030648695.1 bacterium
GTTTTGGGGAAGCGGTTTGTTTAGCGCTTCTCCACTTTATTGAGTCCAGCACTTTCTTTTCATTTCTGAAAACGCTGGGTTCATAGAGTGATATAATTTTTAAAGCAAGTCCCTACGAGGATGTAGGTCAGGTGACGGAATCAGGTCAGGGAGCAGTGTGAGCGTGTTTGAAAAAACTCTCTCCTCTAGCACCGCTTTTTGGCCCGTATTATTTCTGTCACTCCGGCCTATGGCTTTGTGGGGATTTTTTGTTATACCTAATCAAGTACCAATCTACAAATGAAAACCAATCTACAAATACTTGCAAATAAGGCCGCTCATTGTCCGCTACTCTTTACCCAAGTAAAGAGTGGCGGAGTAAGAAGTTAATAATTAAGGGTTAACGATTAGGGATTCTGCGAAGCGAGGATTTTTGCGAGTTCTTCCCGCACAACAGTCGCATCATCCCACGGTTCGCGTGAGCCGTGCGGCCCCATAATATAGGGGTCGGTGCCCTTGCCCGTTATCAATACGACGCAGTCGTGTTGATGATTCGGGTTTGCCGCGTTTGGGGAGAAATGAGGAGAGGATTCATTTGCCTTCTGAAGCGCTTCGCGAATGGCCGCACGGCGGTCCAAGATGATGTGGGGAATTTTATGCTTTATCCCAACAGACATTTCGCGCAAAATCTGCTCCGGGTCTTCGTCGTACGGGTCTTCGTTCGTAAGAATGATTTCATCACAGTATTTCTCCGCGATTTCTCCCATGACCGGCCGTTTCCATTTATCCCTCCCGCCTCCGGTGTTTCCGAGTACGCAAATCCGATATTTTCCTGCGTAGGTTGCGTAGAGCTTCTGCAGTGAGTCCGCTGTGTGTGCGTAGTCCACAATCACCGAGAAATCCGGCTGACTTCCTTGAAACTTTGAACTTTCAACTTCTAAACTTATTCGCTCCGCCCGTCCGCGGATACTTTTGACTTTTTCAATACCGCTTTTTATTTTCTGCATCGGAATACCTGCGGCCTTTGCGTATGTCACTGCGGCAAGGATGTTGCACAGGTTGAACTCTCCGGGGAGCTTTGAGTTTACTTGGACATTTGATGTCCAAGTAAAGGATACCCCTTCTGAAGTAACCACCGGATTTTTCGCATCTTGTTTTGAAAACACTGCTTTGCTGCCACCAAATGCGTTTAGAAATTTCTCGGCTTCTTTATCATCTCCGTTTACCACTAATATTTTATTTTTCTTCGGAGATTTTTGGAGGGCACGAGCCAGAGAAAGTTTGGCATCGCGATATTTTTCGTATGAGCCGTGCGATTCAATATGTTCGGGGGAGAGGTTGGTGAAGATGAGAGCGTTAAGAGAAACGAACTTGTGCCGAAACTGTCGCGCGCCTTCAGAGGTCATTTCAATAACCGCATGGGTACATCCCGCCCGTACCGCCTGCCGCAAAAAGCGCTGCAAAAAGAAACGGCCGGGCATGGTCATCTTGTGTAGATTGCGTTCCAGCTTGTCGCCAATCTTGAAATGAATGGTGCTCGCTGATGCGGTCTTAAAACCGGCTTCTTCCAAAATGGCGCCGACGAGTTCCACGACAGAGCTCTTCCCCTTGGTTCCGGTAACAGCAATGACCGTGAGTTGCCGTGAGGGAAAGCCAAAAATCACTGCGCCAAGGAGCGCAAGAGAATAGTGGTAGGGAAGTTTAAGAATGTGTATTAATCGGGTAGTCGAACGCATGCAGGTATCATATCCTGCAAGTGTCATATCGGAAAGTGAGAAAACGATTAGCCAAGAGTGCGCAGTTTTTCCTCAAGTTTGTCCAGCAAGTCAAGATTTTTGGTCAGGAATTCTTGTCCGGCAGTACCTTCTACACCTGTATTGCGGCGGACTCCAGTTTCATACGCGGCGCCGAGATTTTTGCGGCGTTCCGCAATCGCCGCAAGAGCCGGCCCTGGCTGTTTGGCAAGTTGGTCAAAGGCGGCAAGCGCCTCGTTTTGGCGCTGTTCAAGATTGCTTTGCAGTACTTGATAATGCTCCTGCGGTACATTTCTTTCAGTACCGAGTTTGCCGTAAATACTTTCAGCCACGGTTTGTTTAGATAGCCAGGTATCAAGCAGTTCATTGACGCTTTTTGGTTGTTCTGCCGCCTCTACTATAGGTCTAGGTCTCTCAAAAATCATGATGATGCAAGAATAGTAATGTTCCTAGTGTACCCCATTTTTACGTAAATGCACGGGGTATGGGGATAAGCATTTTAAAGATTTCTCACCCCCTCTCAATCTCCTTACAGGAGCAGTACACCTTTCGCTTTTTGAAGACAAAATACTCAAGGTCTTGCGAAGCTCCAAGTGTTCGCTTCTCACCCCCTTGGAAAGGGGGAGAGGGATGTTTGGGGGTTATTTGCCTAGAAGTTTGAGGGCTTCTTTGACGCGCTCTCCGGTGCTTATGGCACCTTTGCTCACTTCCTTAAGCGCCTCGCGCGCCTCGCTGTGGGAATATCCGAGCGATTTGAGGGCTTCAAGCGCCTCAACCTCTTCCTTTAGTCCGCTTTCCCCGCCTCCTTTTTCCAGACGGCCTTTGAGTTCCAGTACAATTTTCTCCGCGGTTTTCTTTCCAATTCCCGAGATTTTGGTGAGGTAGGCGGTTTCGTTCGAGGAAATGGAGCGGCGCAGGGTATCTGCGGTGGCAACATTCAATATGTTGAGCGCCGTTTTGGGGCCAATGCCGGGGACGTTGAGCAATAATTCAAAAAGCGTGAGGTCGTCTTCTTCCAGAAAGCCGAACAGCTCCTCGGTATCCTCGCGCACGGCGTGGTGCGTCAGGAGAAAGGCCTGACTTCCTTTCTTGAGTTTCTGCAGGACATCATCAGTTACGTAGACGCGAAAACCAACTCCCTGTACATCAAGTACGGCGAATCGGATTCCTTTTTGGGTTACGGTGCCGCTGAGGTGGGAAATCATAGATTTATGATATCAGCTTTTTAGCTTATTAGCTGGTAGCTTGTTAGCAATGCGGATTTCTCGGATATTGTATTTTTTACCTTTTCTTGCTAATCTGTGTTCTTCTCGCTAAGAAGCTAACAAGCTACCAGCTAATCAGCTAATTTAATGGCAATAACAAGTTCAGCAAAAAAAGCACATCGCGTCTCGCTCCGCCGGCGCTTGTTTAACCTGCGCCGCAAGCAGAATGTTGACAGTGCCGTAAAACAGATAAAGAAATTGGTTGCCGCGGGAAAGGTAGCCGAGGCGCGCAAACTGATTCCGGAGGTTTACAAAGCATTTGATAAAGCCGCCAAGGAACACACTATCAAGAAAGGCGCCGCTGACCGCAAGAAATCCCGTTTGGTGCAGATGCTCAATAAAGCAAAATAAGAAAACCGCCCGAAAGGCGGTTTTCTTCACTCCAAATTGTGCTGTATTGCTCTGCTTTGCTCGAACCTATTTTGAACAGCATACGGACTAATCTGCGCGCCTCGTCCGCTCCCTGCGGTCGCGGGAGCAAAAACCAAAAATTTTCATTACCTTTATTCTATTGTGCGGGGGGGGGGGTGGGGGGAGCCGACAAAAAATGGAAAGGAAATTTTTGGTTTTGCTTCGCCGCTTCAGACTACGAAATGAGCTAGTTCTATTTTATCACTTATAGTGATACCTTGTCGCTCATTTCTCCGTCCTTGCGGCGAGACGAGGCGCTTCCTCTCGGCGTTCTGTGGTAGCTCTAACCTCTGTGGCTTCGATAACTGAAAGTGGTATCTCAAAGAATATGGATTGTGCTAGGCACAAACAAATTTATATGTGCTTGACCCACCCTCCCGTTCGCGCACAAATCCCCGCCGTTTTTAGGAAATATTATAAAACGGCGGGGATTGCTCCCTTGAATCATTTTATAATTAATATTGTTGGGACATTTCTTCCATTCCAAACTGCTTTGATGCACACCTCTTCTGATTTTGTAGTATGTTTTTTCGAAACTATAAACGCGATTTTATTGTATTCCCATCGGGTTGCCAAAGACTGGAATAAAATTACCGGGTACCAGAATGCTTCCCGTGTCTATGTTGATTGCTTCCACATCCGAAAAATCCGCGATGCCAAGAGAAATACCGTCCTGTATCCTGCATACAGTCGCGTTGGGGTCAATATCCGCCTTAATCATGAGTACCTTGCTTGTCCCCTCCGGTATAAAGAATGGCCAATCCAATGTAATCACAGCTTTACCACCCGAGAACCCGTCCGCTCTCCCGCGCCGCGTTGCACCGTCAAAAAGCTGAATATTGAGAAGGTCAGTATCTGTCCCGCCACTTCGCGTCACTGTTATTTGTTGAACTCCGACATTATCATATGGACCCGCCGTAAAAACGATTGCGCTGTAGTTCATAAAAGTGTTCCCGCGTTCATAATATGTTGACGGAGGCGTAATGCCAGATAGCGAAACCGTGAAGCGGTGTGCAGGAACAATAGTCCCTCGCACCTTCGCGGAAGCGATAACTTTGCCCTGTTGGTTTCGCGCTTCCACAAGGACAATAATCGGCACGGTGGTCGTACTGCGCAAGGAGTTCGTGTCCAGTACGACACCGCCACTATAAGCCGTTATACTACCCGCCGAATTGTGCGGCACCACAGGTGCAAGCCACTCAATTGTTTGAGAGATGGTTCCGGCACCCGAAGAAACAGATGCGGTGATTGTTCCATCGTGCTTCAAAATCTGATTCTCCCAGAATCCTTTATTGATTGTAATACCAATAGGAATCGTGTCGTCATTTGCGGTTATGACGAAGCCGTTAGTAAGCGAAGTAATCGTGAACAGACCGCCCGTGGCGCTCGCAAGAAACGGCGTCCAAAGCAAGGGCATCATAAGAGCGACGACTGCAATGATTTTTTTCATAACTTTAGTATACGCATATTGTTTAGTTTATTCTACCATCAACGGAGCGGTTATTTGTCTACCGTCTTTAAAAAGTAGCCCGATGAAATAATTTCCCGGTGGCACCGTATCGGGTATGTAGTGAGACATGTGCATATCTTCCGAATAAGATTTTCCGCATATATAGGACAGATACGAAGGGTTAAGTAATAAGTTTAATATAAGGTCGCTGTTGTCCAAATGAGCGTCCGCAGAAAGCATGAGTACTGCGGTGTCCCGATATTCCAGCTCTCCGTCGTAAAGCACTTCGAGTTTAAGAAAATTGCCTCGTTTAATGCTTGTTTCGCACGACCTCATGCTCTTTACAACAGATGCTTTATACCCACTCTCCGTATCAAGAGGAGAAAAAAATACTTCTACGGCATCGGCGCGCGGCTTAAATCCGCGCAACATTTCCGCTACATAACTCTGTGGCACCTCGTGCGTTATTGTTTTATCGCCCCATGCGCCGAAAAAGTTTCCCGTTTGTGACCTTTCCTCCAGGTTAAGTCCGCTTACCAGTAGTCGCATGGCGCTTACAAGGCTAATCTTTTGTGAAGACAGTTCGGAAAGATAGACAAAAAATCCTCCGACTGATTCAAAGAAATGTTTTGATTCCTCTTTTGTTGGGCATACAATACTGAAAAAGTCGCGATGCAGGAATGGCCCATTATCTTCGGTGGTCGTAGAATCAAAGAAATAGTAAATATCGTTTCCCTCTACTATTTGACCCCAACGGGCGCTAGTATCATATTCACGAAAAGCCAAACAGGAAGCGTAACCTTCTTTGTCGGAACCAACAAAGGTTGTCAGTTTAATATCAAACTTCGTGGAAAGCGGCGAGGCAATAACACGGTCATCGCTGTCATTAACTTTCAAATCAACATACGGCACTGCACCGCATACATCCTTAGGCACAGTAATGGTGAGCGGTTGGGAAACTTGAACCGAGCCATCGGTATATTCTGACCTTACAACATACGCATAGGTTGTGCCGGTGGTAACTGATCCGTCACCAAAAGATGCGTTATAAGATGCCATTGGTGTTATGAGCTCGCCGTTGCGGTATATTTTATATCGTGTCCCGCTATTTTTGCTCATACCCACGGAACCCCACTCCAAGTTAATAAATGGATTAACCTTGTCCCATTTTACGTTAACCGAGAATTTTGAATATTTGAAATTGGGCGGCGGAACATCAACTGTATTTTTATCACAACCAATTTCTTTGACGCGCACGGTAATAATTTCTCCTTGTTGTGTCTGCGACTGTGCTTGTGCGGCTGAAGGGGTCGGTGTTGGCTGTTCTTGTACCGATTGAGGTACTAGCGTTGGTAAATAACCGAAGCCGCCTCCGCCTCCAGACGAAGATGGCGGTGGTGTAGCTGGAAGCGCGGGACCAGAAGAGACGCTCTCATTTTGTACAGAATTAATTGAACCGCATATATTAATAGGCACTACAACATTTGCTTCGGCGGAATTGCTATATCCATCTTTATATTCCGCTTTGATAACATAGTTATAAGTTCTCCCCGCTTTTATTGTGCCGTCGAAATAAGAAGGACCAACCGACGGCGGAGCATTCAATATAACTTCGTTGTTTCTATAAATAGTTTGCGAAGTCATATTTTCATAATTCACACTCCAATCCAATGCAACAAAAGGTACGGGGCTACCCAAATTTTTATCACAACCTGTTTTATAGCGGAGGTTTACTGTTCTTTCCTTCGTAGCAGTTGGGGATGACTGCTGAACTGATTGAGATTTGGGTTTGTTGGACGAATTGTTTTGTTGCGATAGGGCAGGTATTTTTTTATCAGCACCACTGGACAAGGCATTCGATATTTGTCCACTTAACTCGCTAGGTTTGACTGCCGATTCATCTTTTTGCAAAGTAGTGGCAGTAAAAAAATCTTTTACGCTTACATAAGCGATTTTTACTGAATGAGTAATGGCTTGCCATAAACTAGAGAAAAAGCCGGTAGTTTGTTGAAGTTTCTGCCCCGCCTCAATGTCAGAAAGAATCCACTGCCGTAAAACTTTTAGTTGTTCTGGGTCTTGATACTCTTGGTAGAGCTCTACACCGGCCCAAATAAATTGCGCTGATTGGTGAAGCGCTTCCAATTTTTCTTTGTCTTTAAGAAGAGGACAGACGGGAAATGTTTCATTTAATTGCGCTATTCCCCATTCTTGGCAGGAAGTTACTGAAGGTTCAACTGCTTTTTGCCAGGCAATAGTATCGGCAATGCCCTGCTTTCTATTGGCTACATAAAAATGAACTAAGGTTATTTTAGGCGCCTCTAGTATGATTTTTATACCGGTGCCAACCAAAGCCAATTTCAAAAAATCAATACCTTTAATACTGGGGCTGGAGGGACTCATTGCCACAATCTTTCCAAACGCCTGAGCGCCTTTTTCGAAATCACCACCCTCCCAGTTTTTTCCTGCGCCTATCAATCTTAATTTTGTTTCCAACTCTTGCTGTTTCTCAATCGGTAAACTATTAAGCTGGTCTGCTTTAATACCTAGTTCTAAACCAGATTCATCAATCAATGGTTGCCAAGAAGTAGCGGCCATCAAAATCGGTGCCGAACCGCCCAAAAGCAAGATTAGTATAATTACAATTAATAAATTCTTATGTAGATTATTTATTATCATATATCATAATCACTTTGCAAAAATTAGCACAATTTTTAGTTTCGGTTTTACAACTTTTACGGTTCATAAATTATTTTATAAAATAGTGTAAATCTTTTTTGTATAAGTCCGCGAACTTTTTTAATTCCAAAATATCCAACCTTTGCTCGCCGACCTCAACACGGGACACATACGATTGCGTGCGCTTTAACTTTTTAGCCACATCTATTTGACGTAATCCTGCTTCAAGGCGAGCCTTCCGCAGTTTTCCGACCAAGTTATGAATTGTGCTCCCGAGAGGAATCGAACCTCTATTTTTAGGTCCGCAACCTAATGTCCTGTCCGTTGAACGACGGGAGCAGTTTGTATGTAACTTTTATGTAATTGTCCTGCAAGGGTCAGTATTTCTTTTCGTAGTTTTGAATCAGCATGATAGAGGAAACAAATACCCATAAAGTTTTTTCTGAATCTCTTAGTTTTGCTTCGCTTTTTTATATATGTCTTCCAAAATTGGGTAAGGGGGACTTGCAATAATTCTGACCAAAATTTCTCACATTCACGTATGTTGTGGTAATGGTGTACATACACATGGACACGAAATCCTGATTCTTCAGGATGGAAACATTGACGGAGCAGTATGATAAAGAGCTGATGAAGATTCGGGTCTGTATTTGCGAATTTTAGACCGTTTCCGTTCTTACTGCCCTCCGCCCAGTATAGTGAGGCAAGAATCGCTTTTTGTAAACCAATCTCCTGCAGGGGGAAGGTTTTTATTTCTCCAGCGACTTTTTCTTCAATCAATCTGTTTTCTTCTGCAATTCGGCGTTGAATTGCGGCCAAAGCAAGAGGGCGGGTGAGAGCTAGGTGTTTAAGCTGTTTTTCCCGACTGACAGGATATTTCTTGTTAAACCATGTGGAGAGAGTGCTTTTGGGAACGTTAAATTTCTTCCCAATTTCACTATAGGTCTTTCCTTTAGCTCGCCATTCATCAACCGAACGCTTGATTTCTTTCGTATATAGAGTCCCTCTCATAGAATACTATATACAGTATTCTACCATCTATGTCCGAATGAAACCAAGCAATGTAGTGGATAACTTTTTTGCGTTCTTATTCGCAGTCATTCGTATATTCGTACCAATTCGTTAATTCGTATTACAGCTTTTTCTCAAAAGCCAAAGAATTCCATCACTTTCCGCGAAAACGGCTCATGCAGTTCTTCCTCATACAGATACGCCGCTACATACTCCCGCACAGTGTCTGAGTTCATGCTCTCAAGAGGAATGATGAGCAGGGGGGAGAGCATATTTTTTGATTTGAGCAGAAGTTTGGGTTCGCCGGTTTCCTCAACACAGAATGACTCAAGCGTGGTGAATGGGGTAAATTGTTTTCCAATATGGAGGCCTTTGTTGGTCAGTTCAAAGCGCACGGGACGCGGTTTTTGAGAGGTGTGCAGAAAGAGTACCAGCGTACTGATGAGAATGAAGACGGCAAACAGCAGGTTGTGCAGAATAACGGAAGCGACAATGATGGCAACGGCAATAATCGCCGCGGCCCAGTACCAGTCGGGACTGTGCGCTTGCTCCTTGCGCTCATGTGCATTCCATTCTAATTTAGTCATAATATATGCGAATATCCGAATTGATACGAATCAACGAATAGTTACGAATAAGATTCTGATTCGCACATATTCGTATATTCGGACAAGGATTCGTTAATTCGCATTATACTGGAATTAACATAAGTCCAGTGAAAAAGATAATCGCGCACAGCCCTGCGGAAATCAGGCACCAGGTGCACCACTCTTTCAGCACAAAGGCCTGAATTGCGGTGAGATAGAGCGAGAAGAGAAGCGCTACTGCGGAGAGCCCCAGAAGCGACGTGCCGAGCACGCCTGAATGAAGCGCAGGAATGGCAACGGTTGCGGCATAGGCGGCGGCAATAATCGCGTAGTAACCAATGCCGAGAATTTCAACCGGAACAGTCATGAAGCGGGAGTAGTCGCTGTGCACCACGGGGTCGCAGGAGTGCCCGATGGGGCAGACCAGCGGCTTTGGTTGCCGCTTTTTGAAATAAATGAACGCGGCGAGGCAGAGGCCGCCAAACGAGCAGAGGATGATACTACTATGGAGTAGAGCAGATGACATTCGGATATTCTAACATGCTATTATTATATGTATGAATAAACGACTGGTGTTGCTCGCATTCGGGATACTGCTTCTTATTGCCCTTGCCGTGTTTCAAGCCGTGCAAAAGGAAGCGTACAAAAATCTGGACATCATTGAAAGCGCGGCGGCTGGCAGCGGCCTATCCTAAACTGGTAACCGCCTTGATATGTCCGCAACCCGCACGGACACAAATGCCGTGAGCGGAAGTTGGAGGATAGGAGAGAGGCCGACTTCAAGCAGAGGTACTATCGGCATCATGTCGTTGTACGCCCAGCGGGCACTGCCTAGCGCCCATCGTTCTAGCGCGACCGCAAAGATGAATGCGATGAGCATAACCCACACCTCGCGGTGTCGGGCACGATTGAAAATCAAAAAGAGAAGAGTGATAACTCCCGCGTCAAAGAGTGCGGAGCGCAACAGAATCAATTGCGTTATATCTGCTCCTTTGTAATGCTCATAGAGCACTGTGTGCTGCTCCCAGAGGAAGTTGAGCAGAAACGCGGCGATAAAAATACAAATTAATTTTCGAGGCATATGTTTCCACTGCAGCGTGAAAAGAGAACGTCTCGGCGGATATCTTCTATGCGGAGAACCATTTCACATTTTTCTAAACAAAACGGAGGAGGTGAGATTCGAACTCACGGTCCGGTTTCCCAGACTCCGCATTTCAAGTGCGGTGCGATAGACCAACTCTGCCACTCCTCCGTGTTTGTTATACTATCAAAAAACGACAGAGCCGCAACGCGGCCTGTCGCCCCTGCGAAGGCAGGGGCCCAGATGAAAAATACTGGATTCCCGCTTTCGCGGGAATGACACAATTGCCAGAGTTGCTATACTATCCCGAATGAGATACCTCGGTATTGACTACGGCAAAAAAAGAATCGGACTTGCTATTTCTGATGAAGAAGCAAAGATTGCCTTTCCTCATTCGGTTCTTGCCAACAACAAAGAAATGCTGGAAACGATTGTGTCTGTGGTGACCGCCAACAAGATAAAGACGGCAGTCCTCGGTGAGTCCAAAGATTTTAAGGGGAAGGACAACCCGATTATGAAGGATATTCAGCAGTTTAAAGCTGAGCTTGAAAAATGCTGCAAACTTTCAATCGTGTTTGAACCCGAATTTCTGACGAGCGTGCAGGCCGCACGCCGGCACCCCCGACGCCCCGACGGCAGTCGGGGGTCGGGGCTCCGGGCAGAGCGGCGGAGGCCAAACGAAATGCTGGATGCATCGGCCGCGGCGATTATTCTACAGTCCTACCTGGATAGACGACAGCCCAACTCTTAACCATTAACTTTTAACCGTTAACAGTCAAAAGTTAACAGTCAATAGTTAAGTTTATGACAATAAACTTTGATGATTTTAAAAAAGTGGAACTTACGGCCGGCCGGATTTTGTCCGCAGAACGGGTGCCGGAGACGGATAAACTGCTTAAATTAAGTGTGGATTTTGGACCCAATACGAACTACGAACATCCGCCAGCTGGCGGAACGAAAGTACGAACGGAGATGACCACCCCCAACCCCTCCTTAGAAAAGGAGGGGAGGGAAGAACAACCCCCCAAGGCAGCCCCCTTTGATAAGGGGGATAGGGAGATTCGACAGATTATTTCCGGTATCGCCACCTATTTCCCGGACCCCGCTGTGTTAGTCGGAAAGACATGTATGTTTGTCACCAATATCCCGCTTCGCACTATTAAAGGACTCGAAAGTAATGGTATGCTTCTCGCACTTTCAACGGATGATGGAAAATTTTCTCTGCTTGAACCGTCTGCTGATATACCAGTCGGTACTCGTGCACTCTGACGTGCCGAGTACCGAACCTTTGACCAGTAACCTTTGACCGCTAACAGTCAAAAGTTAAAAGTTAA
>JAUSHG010000008.1 GCA_030648695.1 bacterium
AAGGTCCAGGATATCGTACGGGTCCGAAGTCCCCCGCAGGAGGATTTTCTTGCCTCTCTTATCCAGAGTTGACTCGAGCCGTGGCGTATCCTTTTTGACCGCAGTCCGTGCAACCCCGTCGCCCTGAAGCGTCAGTTTGACCGTAGCGCCCGCGATGTCAAAGAAATCCCCGTAGTACGGGTCAAGAGAAGTAACAACACTCCTGCCGGGCTTGAAGTCCCCATTGACGTCGCAGAGAATATGGACGAGAAAGTCCTGCTCCGCTTCAATGACGAAGTATTCGGGAATAAACAAGTAAAACCTTGAACCGTTCACCTGAATGGCGGGGTCGCTTTTGCTGCCGGCGTGAGTGCGAAGCTTAATAGTCATCGGAAGCGCCTCCACTTTCCGCTCTCCGTCACTTAGATACACATCAAAGACCAGCGGACCTCCCACAAATACGGAAGCTGTCGTTGCGCTAAATACATAGGAAGCGATAATTCGCTCCCTGCCTCGACTCGTAACCGCACTAGTCGTTTCCGAACGGACAAACAACTCGGAGCCCGAAGCGGCGCATACCTGCAATAACAAAACTGCAAACAGACATATGGATTTCACATATTCCTTTCTTTCAAGGGTTTCTAAAAAAAGAGTACCATATTTTCAACTGAATATCAACAGATACCAAAAGCCGTCAACGTGGCACGTTGACGGCAATCTGTCGACCTGTGAGGTCGACAGATGGCTATCCGCGGTGGGTGAGCGCTTGCTTGATGGTTTCCGAGTCGGCGTATTCTAGTTCACTGCCGGTGGAGAGGCCACGACCGAGCGTGCTTATACGGAAACCGTGTGTTGAGGCAAGAGGGGAGAGGGCTTTGCGGAGTTCATCGGACGTGTGCTCACCGTCAGGATTGGCGCTCAATGCCAAAATTATTTCCTTCAGTTCCGCCGCGCTGTCTTTTTCAACGCGTGTCAGGAGTTCCTTGAGCCGGATTATCGGTGGTGCTTTCTTTTTTGGGAGCAGGGGGATGTTGCCGCCGAGGACAAAGTATCTGCCCTTAAACCCCCCGCTTTTTTCAATAGTATCCAAGTCCGTATCGGTCGCAACCACCATGAGCTCGCTCTCACTGCGGTTTTTGTCACTGCAAAGGGTACAGAGAGCTCCGGCCCGCTTCTGAAAGAAGCGGAAACAGGACGCGCATCTAGCCACATCTTTGGGAAGCTCCTCAATGAGGTTCTTGAGGGAGGTGATGTACTCTTTGTCGCGGGAAAGCAAAAAAAAGACAAAGCGTTTTGCCTGCCTTGGCCCTATGCCGGGGAACTCTCTGAATAGTGCAACTAGTTTATCAAATGAAGTCATGGAGTTGGAATAACCAAGCTCCAAGAAACAATAACCAAACAAACTTCAAGTTCCAATATTCAAACACTAATCTGATTTTGGGCCTTGGGTATTGGATATTGTTTGGAATTTGTCTCTTGGTTATTGGTAATTGTCTAAAAGGGTTCACTGCCTCCCGCTCCTTTCTCAACTTTATCAAACTCCGCAAACTCGCTCTTTTCAAGGGAGAGGAAGCTGGCCTTCTTCTCGTCAAAGTAGAGCTCCACTTTTCCTGTCGGGCCGTTGCGGTGTTTCTCAATGAGAATTTCCGCAATGTTGGGGCGGTTTGAGTCCTCCTTGTACTTGTCCTCGCGGTGGATAAACATCACCACGTCAGCGTCCTGCTCAATAGAGCCGGAATCGCGCAGGTCGGAGAGGCGGGGCTTGCCGCCGCGTGCCTCCACGGCACGCGACAACTGGGAAAGTGCCAATACGGGGACATCCAGCTCGCGGGCAAGCTGTTTTAAGGAGCGTGAAATCTCGGAGGTCTGCTGAACCAGGTTGTCATTCTTGGTTGTCGTCGGCATCATGAGCTGGAGATAGTCCACAATGAGGAGGCCTATGCCTTTTTCACTTTTCAGGCGGCGGGCTACGGAGCGCATCTTGAGAATGTTGTTGCCGGGCTGGTCGTCAATAAAAATCGGGGCGGTGGAGAGTATATCAAGAGAATCGCGGATTTTGTTGAATTCGTCCGCGGCAGTAAGGCGTCCTGTGCGCAGTTTCCATGCATCAACACGCGACTGCGCCGCAAGCATGCGGTCTACGAGCTGTTGACTGCTCATTTCAAGCGAGAAGATACCGACGGGGATTTTGTTGTTGACTGCAGTTTGCCGTGCGATGTCCAAAGCAAGCGAGGTCTTGCCCATAGAGGGGCGCGCCGCAAGAATAATGAGGTCTGATTTCTGAAATCCGGCGAGTTTGTTGTCCAGCTCCTTGAATCCTGTGGGAATACCGCGCAGTTCGTTGCCTGATTTATGCAGGCGGTCAAGGCGCTCCCATGCTTCTGCAAGGGTGTCCTTGAGTTCTATAAACGCGCGTCCTCCTGCATGATGTGCAATGTCAAAAATACGCTTCTCGGCCTTGTCCATGAGCACATCAAGCTCTTCCGCCTCTGAAAATCCGAGCTCCCCCAGATACTGCGAAGCATCAAGAAGCTTACGCATGGCGTACTTCTTCACAATAAGGTCTGCGTAGTGCGCAAAGTTCGTGGAGGAGGGGACAGTGGCGGTAAGTTCGGCAAGGTAGCTTGCTCCGCCGGCGGCTTCAAGCTCGCTTTTTTCCGTGAGGCGCGAGGAGAGGGAGAGGAGGTCAATCGGGATATTCTTGCTGTACAGCTCCATCATGGTCTTCCAGATGACGCGGTGGCGGTTGCCGTAGAATGCCTCTACAGTGATGCGGTCAAGTACCTCGCTTATGCCGTCGGGCCGGAGCATGACGGAGCCGAGGAGCGCCTTTTCGGCGTCCAGATTTTGCGGAGGGATTCGGGAAGCGTCAGTCATAGTACTATTGTATCGTGTTGAGAAAAAATTGAAACACTAAAGGTGTGAGCAGTGTATCATGCGGGAAGGAGAGAGGGTCAAACCATTTTCAGGATAAAAAGTGCGCAATGTGGGGACAAGGGGAATAGTTTACAAGTTTTAAGTTATAAAGTTGGTAAGTTGCAAGTCAGGTAGTGGTTTAGTTGTATACTGTTGTTATGCAAGCCGTAATACTCGCTGCAGGATTGGGGACGCGCATGCGGCCCCTCACGAATACTGTCGCAAAACCGCTCCTTACAGTGGGGGAGCGTCCGCTTTTGGAGTACACGTTTGATGCATTGCCAAAGGAAATTGATGAGGTGATTGTGGTGGTGGGGTATTTAGGGGAGCAGATTAGGGAATATGTGGGGGAGAATTTCCGCGGCCGTAACATCCGCTATATCGAGCAAAAGAAATTGGAGGGCACTGCAAAAGCGCTCTGGGAGGCGAAGGAGCTTCTGCACGGCAGATTTTTGGTCATGATGGCGGATGACATGTATGCAAAGGAGGATATCGAAAAATGCCTTACCCATGAACGGGCCATGCTTGTGTTCCGTCAGGAGGTGGAGTCGCCGGGCGGAGAAGTGGTGCTCAATGAAAAAGGCGAGTTAGTGGATGTAATTGAGAAAAAGAATATTCCCAAAGGAACACTCGTCGGCACAAACGTATTCGTGCTCACGCCGGAGATTTTTAACTACGAACCGGTCAAGCTGACCGATAGAGAAGGGGAGTGGGGATTGCCGCAAACCGTTGTGCAAATGGTCAAGGATTTTCCGGTAGCTGTGATAGAAGCCACACGGTGGCTCAAAATCACCTCACCGGAAGACCTAAAGGTTGCCGAAAAACTCCTCTCCTAAATTCTTCCAAATGATTGCTATCGCAATCATTTGGAATAAGTTATTTCCGAATTGACAGAACTGGATTTGGCGTGTAGTTTGTTGGCAAACAGAAAGGAGTTCTTATGCCAACAAAACGGGCGAGACACGACCTTCACATTCACTGTGCGCGGTTGCTGATGGGGGATTTTGGTGTCCGTAAAGACAGGCATCTGGAAGATGAGGCAGTGCGGTTGATAGCGGACATATATGATTCGCAGCGCATGGCCCATTCACTCATCGTGTTAAGTATCAGAGGATTTCGGCAGGTGAAGGCCACCCAATTTCTGGAGCGGTTTCTCCAGGATAATGGGACAAGGACTTTCTCGATGCATCGGGGAGAGGACGAGTTCTAATTCAGGTACTACGAAATTCTTTTTCCGGCGCGCCGCTTCTCGGCGCGCCGTCTTTTTTATTGTCAGAAACATCAGTCATACAATTCTCCCAAATGATTGCGATAGCAATCATTTGGGAGAATTGTAATCTAATAGTCCGTTTAGAGACGGTACGGAGCGAGTTTTTGGGAAAGCTCATTCACCCGCCGTTTTTCAAGCTCTATATTACTCCAGATTTTGCGCATCTCCGAATCTGCCTCCACAAGCATCTTCTCCTTTTTGTTATCCCACTGAAAAGCAGTTGCCGCGGCATTTCTCTTTGATTCGGCTTTTGGCCGCGCCAATTCCAGCTTCTTCAATTCGGAAACGTGCAGATAGTATTCTTGAATATTCCTTAGGATCTCCCGCGCTAAACGTATTTCCCCGTCAAAGGCGAAGTTCCCAAGAGGTGATTCAATATAACCGTCAAAATACCTCGCTTCGTTCGGGACATTGGTAAGGTCAAATTGATCTCCGGTTGCAAGTATTCTTCCGAGATAATCCTTCATCTCGTAACTGATTTTAACTGCATGTTCCTCAGGACTCTGTGGAAGGAGTGGTTGCTCGTGACTAGGCATATTTGCTAATTAAGTTTTCTGCGGACAAGGGGGCCTGCATCGGTGTCCATGATTTCAAATCCCGCCTGTTCAATTTCGGCGCGCAGTGCGTCGGCCTCTGCGAAATTCTTTGCCTGCCGCGCGGCGGAACGCCGCGCGGCTTTTTCCGTGATTTCCTTGGGAACGGCGGCCATTTCTTCTGCAAGTTTTTTGGACTGATTCTCGATATCAAGTCCAAGCACGCTGTCAAATACTCCCACAGTTTTTAGTTTTTCATGTTGATCAAGTTCACGGTCGTCAATAACTTTTCTCAAAAGCGATATGGCGCTTGGTGTGTCAAGATCGTCACATGTAAAGTTTGAAAACCACTCAGCTATATCCGGCGTAATGCGAACCGCGACTTTTTGCGAGTGTTGTGAGCTGAAGGATTTCAACATGTTGAAATATGCATTTTGTGCACTTTGAACTGCCTCAAAACTGAAGTTGATTGGTGAACGATAATGTGCCTGAAGAAGATAGTAGCGATATGCAAGCGGATGAATGCCTTTTTCCTTTAGAGTTTGGAGAGTGATGAAATCTTCACCCGACTTCGCCATTTTCTTTGCCTCGCCGGAGCCCTTGGCGGAG
>JAUSHG010000047.1 GCA_030648695.1 bacterium
CCTATACCCTGGAGCGCAAAATCCGGGGCGCTTTTATGTACCCGTCGGTCATCATCGGTGTGATGGTCATCGTCGGGTTTCTCATGTTTGTCTATGTGGTGCCCAAGCTCACCGGCGTGTTCAAGGACTTCAATGTTGACCTGCCGCTTTCAACCCGATTGTTGGTAGCGTTAAGTGACCTCATAAGCAATCACGCACTGTTATTTGCCGGCGGCATGGCGGGAATAGTGGCGCTCGTGGTGGTACTTCTCCGCACTCCGCAGGGCAGACGCGGAGCTGATTTCCTGCTGCTGCGCCTTCCCGGAGTAGCTCCTCTTATTCGCGAGGCCAATACGGCGCGGGTGGGGCAGACCCTCTCCTCGCTTCTTTCCGCCGGAGTGCCGGTGGTGGGAGCGCTTGAGGTAACCGCGGATGTCATTCAGAACTCATTTTACAAAGAGGTGCTTTTGGAGGCGCAAAAGGCGATACAGAAAGGGGAACCGCTCTCCTCGGTATTTGAAAAGAATGAGCGCATCTATCCTCCGTTTCTTTCGGAAATGGTTGCGGTGGGGGAGGAAACCGGAAAACTCTCGCAAATGCTCAAGGATACGGGGGATTTTTTCAGCTCCGAAGTGGACCAAAAAACCAAAGACCTTTCAACCATTATTGAGCCGGTGCTCATGGTGTTTGTCGGGGTTGCCGTAGGTTTCTTTGCCGTTGCTATGATGTCTCCCGCGTATTCGCTGATGAACAGTATTTAGATACACATCCGAATTAACGAATTGTCCGAATAATCCGAATACCTGCGAATAAGAGAAGAACCCATTCGCAACCATTCGTTGATTCGGAACATTCGGACTATTCGGATACTGATTCGTATGTCCAAAGGTTTTACCCTAATCGAAATCATCATTGCTATCGCCATCATCGCGGCACTCGCGGGGATAAGCGCCGTTTCACTTGGCACTACCAACCGGCAGGAGGCGCTTCACATGGAAGTCGGCAAGGTGCTCTCTCTTCTGGAACAGGCGCGGGCGCAAACGGTGTCGGGAAAAGGCGGCAACGCGTACGGTGTGCATTTTGAGGAGGACAGGGCGGTGCTGTTTTCCGGTAGTGTCTATTCCGCTTCCAATTCCGCAAATATTCCGCAGGTGCTCCACAAAGCGGTGAGCATTTCCGCAATTACGCTTGTAGGAGGGGGAAGTGACGTGGTGTTTAAGAAACTGACCGGAGAAACCGCTCAGAATGGAACGGTTCGGCTATCCGTGCGCAACAATGCGAATGCGTCTTCTACGATAACCATTGCACCGACAGGAATTGCTTACAGCAATTAACTTTTGACTATTAACTATTAACTATTCACGCAGATGCGCCTCTCTTTTGTTAAGGGTCAACGGTTAAGAGTTAGTGGTTACAAGCGAGGCATCTCGCTTGTGGAGGTGGTCATCGGTACCGCGCTTATTTTGCTCTCGCTCGTCGGTCTTACCGGTGCTTACTCTTTTTATCTACGGGCGGGACTCCGGAACACCGACACGCTCAAAGCCGCATTTCTTCTGGAAGAAGGGGTTGAAGCCGCCGTGCTTCTGCGCGACAGCGCGTGGAGCAATCTCTCCTCGCTTTCTCCGAATACCCCCTATCATCTGTTCTGGACGGGCTCATCATTTGTAACCACCACGACTGTGCAGATAATTGACGGCACATTCACGCGCACTGTGGCACTGTATCCGGTGTACCGCCGCGACAGTGACAAAGATATTGTGGCAAGCACCTCGCCGGAATCCAAAGCAATTGATGCAGGCATCAAGGAAGTGGTGGTTAGTGTAACCGGACCGAACGGACTTTCCAAAGAATTGAGAACCCACCTTGCAAACCTCTTTGAATAATTTCGAATACACAATCTCGAATCTCTAAAATGAAGAAATCTCAAAATTTCAATATTAAAAAGTTTAGTATTTTTCGAAATTCGAAATTCGAAGTTTGGTATTTCCAGAACGGTTTTTCCCTTATAGAAACCTTGTTTTACGTCATCATTCTCTCGCTTTGTCTGGTGGTGGTTGCGCAGACCATCATTATCTCTATCCGCTCTTACGGAGCGCTGCGTGCCAAACAGGTACTAGAAACGGATGCGGCTATTGCACTTGAGCGCATCACGCGCGAAGTTCGTGATGCAGAAAGTGTTGCGCTGGGAGGCAGTGTGTTGGGGAGCCACCCTGGAGTTTTGGTGCTCAACAGTACGACCCTTGACGGTGCGCCGCGCACTGTTGAGTTTTTGATAGTAAACGGCCTGCTTACGCTCAAGGAAAATGGAGTGAGTGTGGGAGCGCTTACCGGAGAAAGCGCAATACGTACACTCATATTTAGGAGAATTGCCACTGCACGCTCCGAGGGGGTGAAAGTTGAATTGACATTGCAGGAAGGGGTAGGTGTTGCTTCCAGCACTGAGAGTTTTTATGCAACAGCAGTCCTCCGTGATTCGTATTAGAACCACGGAACCAACACAGAACAAGAACACGGAACAGACACGGAACCTATTGAAATGAAACTTACAACTTCTAACTTAAAACTTTCAACTACTCAAGGGCAGGCTCTCTCCATCGCTGCTATTTTCTTTCTGATTATTTCCCTTACGGTCGCTCTGGGTGTCGTAACTCCCGTATTAAATCATCTGGAAACCACGCGCTCGCTTGAATTCGGGCGGGAGAGTTTGTTTGCAGCCGAGAGTGCGCGGGAGGATGTCATCTACCGGCTCATTAAGGGAATGCCGGTTTCCGCAACTGAGTCAGTAACCTTGGGAGACACCACCGCCTCCGCGGTAACGACGGATGTGTCCGGCGGAAAGGAAGTAACCGCTTCCGGGGATGCCTCGGGCTTTATCCGAAGGAGCAAGACCTCTCTGCTCTCCGGAGACGGAGCGGCGTTTTTCTACGGCGTGCAGGCCGGAAATGGCGGTATTGTGCTTGAGAATTCTTCAAAAGTGCGCGGCAATGCCTTTGCAAACGGGCCGGTTGAGGGAGTTGGTAACTTCATTTACGGCAATGTTATCTCCGCCGGAGCAGCGGGGCGCATCGTCGACGTACATGCCACCGGTTCCGCATACGCGCACACGATTGAAGACGCGGACGTAGATAAGGACGCCTACTACCAGACCATTTCCGGGAGCACGGTGCAGGGCGCTCTCTATCCGGGAAGCGCCGACCTTGCCACTTCTTCACTTCCGGTAACGGATGCGCAAATTGCCGAATGGGAGGCGGATGCGGGAGCGGGCGGCACGCACACCTCGCCCTGCCCGTACAAAATAACCAGTGATGTGACGTTGGGGCCGAAGAAAATCAACTGCGACCTTGAGATAAGCGGCAACCCCACTGTTACACTTGGGGGGCCGCTCCATGTTGCAGGCAACATTGTTGTCAAAAACTCCGCGGTGCTCCAGGTATCCGCGAATTACCCGGGAAAGGGAATTGTCATCATCGCGGATAATACCGCAAACCGAATCAGCAGCAGTAAAATCTCATTTGAGAATACCGCGCAGGTGCAAGGCGCGGGAACCGGTTCCTATATTATGCTTATCTCGCAAAATGAGAGCGAGGAGCAGGGGGGGAACGAGGTTGCCCTTGACCTCAAGAACAGCTCGGACGGAGGCGCGCTCATGGTCTATGCCGCTCACGGGAAAATTCTACTTCAGAATTCTATTCGTCTGAAGGGCGTTACGGCGTACACCATTCATCTCAAAAACACCGCAGAGGTGCGTTACGAGAGTGGACTGCAAAGCGCGCTCTTCACCTCGGGTCCCTCGGGGGGGTACACGCTTGATAGCTGGCGGGAAGTAGAGTAGAACACGCAAAACTGACGCAAAAATAAGAACGCGAAACCGACGCAGAACTATTTCTGCAGGAATGACAGAAGGCAATGGGGATAAGTGCTTGCGGAAGGCGAATAAGAGACGTATGCTAAATACTGGAACAGGGTAGCGGTTGTCGTCTTGTTGTCCGCGAATCCCAATGGGTACGGACTACCCAAAAACCACTTAACCATATGAACACCAAAACCAACACCACGAACTAAGCCTGGCGCGGAAAGAAGCTCATAGAGCAATACCACGCAAGTGATGACTTTCGGAAGTCCGGAATTCAAAAGCACTGTTTAACCCCAGATGAGCGCAGTGCCGCATCACTCAACCTAAGGTGGTTAACTCACTCGGCGGTCACGATATACTGTGGCCGCTGTTTTTTTATGTCCGAACCGCATATAATGAGGACTTACACACGGGTGTCATTCCCGTGAAAACGGGAATCCAGAGCATGTAATTAAGAACCTAGATTCCCGCATGCGCGGGAATGACAGGCAAGAAAAATGCGCAGAAAGAAACTCATTGTGGCGAACTGGAAGATGCATCCAGGAAGTATGGCTGAAGCGCGCTCTCTGTTTGGCAAGACCAAGCGCGCGGGCAGCCGACTTGAAAAGGTGGAAACCGTCATTTGCCCTCCTTTTGCGTACTTGGGAGCTTTTGCACATGGAGGTACCTCCCGCGTATTCTTGGGCGCGCAGGATGTGTTTTATTCCAACAGCGGACGTGCCACCGGAGAAGTATCTCCGGAAATGCTTCGTGACTTGGGTGTAACGCATGTGATTGTCGGGCACTCCGAGCGCCGCGCGCTCGGAGAAACAAATGAACTGGTTGCCCGCAAAGCGGTGGCCGTACTTGCGGAGGGAATGCAGGCAATTGTCTGCATCGGAGAAAAAGAACGGGATGAGGGAGGAGCTTTTTACGAAACGCTCAAAGTGCAACTCAAAGAGTCGCTTCAGGGTATCGCGCGCCGGTTTTTTATTGACTTGATTATCGCCTACGAGCCGTTGTGGGCTATTGGAAAGAGCGCCAAGGAGGCGTCCACCCCCAAAGACGTGCAGGAAATGAGCATTTTTATCCGCAAAGTGCTCACCGACCTCTACGGCAAAGAGGCCGCACAACAGCCAAGCGTGCTCTATGGCGGTGCGGTGGAAGAAGAGAACGCCGGAGCGATTCTCTCCTCGGGCGGTGTGCAAGGACTTCTTGTGGGGCACAAGAGTTTGGATGCGGAGGCGTTCGCGCGAATACTTAAGAGCGCAAACGCGGTTTAATTTTCAATTATCAATTTACAATTTTCAATCAATACTTAATTTCTAAATTCTCAATTGGGACTTTTTGATAATTGATAATTGAACCTTGAAAATTTGTAAAGTTTCTTATGTTACTTCCTACCCTTAACGATGTTGGCGACCTCCGCGGCAAAAAGGTGCTGTTGCGTCTTGACCTCAACGTGCCTGTGGAAAACGGCGAAGTGACGGACGCCTACCGTATTTTACGTGTTGAAAAGACGCTTGCATTTCTAAAAGAAAGTGGCGCACGCACTCTTATTATCAGTCATATGGAGGGTAAAGGAGGCGATAGTTTGCAGCCGGCTGCGAAATATCTCTCAAAAAAGTTTGACGTTTCTTTCGCATTGACTCTGGTGGAAGCACAGGAGCAGATTGCCTCTCTGCAGGAGGGAAGTTTTGTCCTGCTTGAAAATCTCCGCACGTGGGAAGGGGAGAAGAAAAATGACCCTGCGTTTGCACAAGAACTTGCTTCCCTTGCCGACATCTATGTCAATGACGCATTTGCGGTGTCTCATCGCGAGCACGCTTCCATTGTGGGAGTTCCGAAACTGCTCCCGAGTTTTGCCGGGTTTCTCATGAGTGAAGAGGTGGAGGCACTATCCAAGGCGCTTGCGCCGGAACATCCCGCGCTTCTGATTCTGGGGGGCGCAAAATTTGAAACCAAACTGCCGCTTGCCGAGAAATTCCTCAATATTGTAGACCACCTGTACCTGTGCGGGGCACTTGCCAACGATATCTACAAAGCACGCGGGTATGAGGTAGGAACCTCTATAGTGTCCAACGGCACTCTTTCTCTGGAGCCGCTCCTCAATCACCCAAAGGTGCTGGTACCCGTTGATGTCATTGCGGTGGGTGAAGGAGGCAGGCGCGTTTGTGCGGCGGATGAAGTGAAACCGGATGAAAAAATAGAAGATGCCGGTCCCAATGCGCTCGCTGATGTCACTGCTCTCATTGGAAAAAGCGCCTTCGTGCTCTGGAACGGGCCGCTTGGCGAATATGAGGAAGGGTTTGATGAGGGAACGGTTGCAGTCGAGCTCGCCATTGCCGAGAGTGATGCGGAATCAATTATCGGAGGAGGAGACAGTTTGGCGGTTGCCTCCAAGCTTAATCTACTTGAACGATTCTCCTTTGTTTCAACCGGCGGCGGAGCAATGCTTGATTTTTTGGCGCACGGTACGCTTCCGGGGATTGAAGCACTCCGAATAAAGTAGTGCGCTTCTCTGTCATTCCCGCGCATGCGGGAATCCAGAATCTTCTTTATGACCTATTGTGTCTATATTCTTGCAAGCAAGCGCAATGGCACATTATATATCGGTGTTACTTCGGACCTAAAGAACCGAGTATTGCAGCATACAATGGGAATGGCGGACGGCTTTACCAAAACATACAAGGTTCATACCCTTGTATATTATGAATGCACTGAAAGCATTGAATCTGCTATTGCTAGAGAAAAACAATTGAAGAAATGGAAAAGAAAGTGGAAATTGGATTTGATTGAGAAAGAAAATCCAGTGTGGAAAGATTTATCTTCCGAGCTGTAGCACTGGATTCCTGCCTGCGCAGGAATGACAGAAGGATTAGAGCGCATTTTTTATTTTGTCAGCCATCTCCTTCATCTCCTTTGTTTCCTTGTACTTTCTGGTCGGCCAGAAACCGGCAAGACCGTCGTCAAACCAGCGCGGGATAAGATGTATGTGCAGGTGCGGCACTTCCGTTCCAACTACTGACACGGATACATAGTCCGCCTTGAGCGCCTGCTTGATTCCCTGCATGAGCTTCTTGGACTGCACAAAGATATCAGCGACCACATTATCGGGTGTTTCTTCCAGTTTCGGGTGATGCTCTTTGGGAATCACCAGTACATGGCCGTGATTTACGGGGTTAATGTCCAAAAATGCGAGGATGTTGTCATCCTCGTATACCTTGGAGGAGGGTATTTCGCCCTGTATGATTTTGCAAAAGACACAAGTTTCCATATCCCCTATGTTACAATTTCTCCATGCAGAAATACAAGCTCGCTCCCGCACCGACCAAAGATGCTGAATCGGCTCTGTTGGCGTACCCGCCACTCCTGCGGCAGCTCCTTTTTGGCCGCGGCATCGCAGAAAAAGAAACGGCAGAGGCGTTTTTGAATCCAAACTACGATACACATACCCACTCCCCCTTTGCCATGAAGGATATGGAGAAGGCGGTTGCGCGGATTCTCAAAGCAATTGCAGAGAACGAGCGAATCGCAATTTTTAGCGACTATGATGCGGACGGCATTCCGGGAGCCGTTGTCCTGCATGATTTCTTCAGAAAAATAGGATTTCTAAACTTCGAAAATTATATTCCCGACCGTCATAGCGAGGGCTTTGGTCTAAACAATTCAGCCATTCAACAATTAAGCAATTCCGGTACCCGTCTTTTGATTACAATTGACTGCGGTATCTCGGATGTAGAAGAAGTTGCGTTTGCAAACTCACTGGGGCTCCAGGTGATTATCACCGACCACCACATCCCCCTTAATAAAGGGGGCCGCGTTGGGGGGTTGTACAACCCACCTGCCGAAGACGGCAGTGCTCCCTTTACTAAGGGAGATCTCCCGCCGGCATATGCAATTTTGAATCCCAAACAGGCGGACTGCACGTATCCGGAAAAAATGCTCTGCGGAAGCGGTGTTGTCTTTAAATTAATCCAAGCTCTTGTTTCTCGTCTCTCTGATTCTTCGTTAAAAGTTAATGGTCAACAGTT
>JAUSHG010000009.1 GCA_030648695.1 bacterium
GTCCGAGTTTCGCATGCTTTCCTCTTCGGTGCTTACGGTATTTGTGACCGAGCGCCTGGCTGTAGCGCGGCTCTGTAACACTGCCTGCTTTCTTATGGATGAAACTGGGCTCCTGTTTGCCGAGGCGGAAGGGACGAGCACGGCTCAGTTGCTTCGCATCCGGGTGCCAGGCGGAGACATTGCCCCCGGATTCCAGTTTCTTGACGGTGAGCGGCTGATTGCACTGCTTGGATTTGCGGGAACACTCCGAACCATCGGGTTTGGAGTATCCGAACTGTCCGTAAACGGCGAGGAGCTTGTGGTTCGTTTGCAGAGCGGGGCGCGCATACTGCTTCATCTGGAGAAACAGTACGGAACGATTGAAAGGCATCTGCAGGCGCTTGTGGCCGAGAAGGACCTGTTTGCAAAGGGAGCCGGTTCTATAGAAACGCTTGAGTATATTGATTTGAGGTATGGGAACAAGATTTATTTTAAACCAAAGTAAATTTTGAACCATTGACCGTTAACTTTTGACTGTTAACAGTTAAAAGTCAAAGGTTAAAAGTTGTCATGCAGTCAAAATAAGTTATTACACAGCACACCATGTACGCTCTGCAATTACCATTGATGTACTTACTATGGCACTACACTGCCGCGTGGGTTGACCTCGCGCGCCTGTACCTCAATATTTCGTGGTTTCTCACGCACTTTTTCTCCATACGTCTGCATGTGCAGACCCTCTTTGCTCCATGGAAGCGCCTGCGGGAGGAGAAGGGGGGCGAGGGCGGCATAGTCGGACGCTTCATTATAAACACCATCACACGATTGGTCGGATTTTTGCTGCGTTCCCTCGTGATTCTCGGGGGCCTTGCGGCGCTCGTCGGGTTTTCCGTGTTCATGGTTTTCTTGTGTGCTCTATGGCTTATCCTGCCGATAGCGGTCGTTTCGCTGTTTGTGTTCGGCGGCATGGAGCTTATGCAATTTGTAAGCGAAGTTTCCTTCCTATGACCTACCGCGACCTGCACACAGTGACGGGAATATATCGCGGCGCGCTCCGGCTTTCGCGCGTCACGTCCGGTCCGCGCCTGCGCCGTCTTGAGAAGCTGTTCCGCGGTAGCTCAATTAGTCTCGGCATACTCCTGCTGTTGGTGCCGCTGTTTGCATTGCCTCTGTTTTCGGAATTGGTACCGTCCGTGGAGTACCTCGCGGTCATTGCGCCACTCATACTCTCGCTGTTTCTTTTTTCACTCGGACTCTGGCTTGTGTTCCTTCTTTTGTATGCGTTTTTTGCGTCATATTACTTCAAGGATTCCGATACTACGTTTCCCGAACTTGGCATGGAATCCCGTTTGCCGCTCTCCTATGATGTAGCGGAAGTTATTTCGCAGAATCGCGGCGAGCCGCTGTTTGACTTTCTGCTCTCGCATGCGGGTCTGCAGGTAACCGCGCGGCTCGGACTGATGCCAAAGGATATTGCCGCACTGCTCCAGAGTGAGCGGACTCCGCTAGCGCCGGAATCCCTCGTCCTTGAGGCAGGGGAGGGGGAAACAATCGGACTCCCTGCGTTATGCCGTGCCCTGTTTCGTGCATCAGCCGAATTCCGCCAGTTTCTGGCGGAAAAAGAGGTAGAGGAAAAGGATGTTATCCGCGCGGCAGAGTGGGTGTCGCGCGCCGAAAGCGAGTACAAAAAATGGGGGCGTGCATGGGGACGGGATGCACTGGGCAGGATTCCGGGTATTGGAAAGGACTGGGGGTACGGAGAAATCGTGCATCTGCAGAAATATGCGCAGGAGATAACGTCACATCCGGCCTTTTTCGCGGCAGGCGGCATCTTCGGCAAGCGCGAGGAGCAGGAGGTGGAGCGTATTCTGTCGCGCGGACGCGAAGCGAACGTACTGCTTGTCGCCGAGGAGGGCGTACCTGCGCTTCATATTCTCGCCCGACTTGCGCGCAGTATCCGCGCCGGCACCGCATTTCCACCACTTGAACATAAGCGGATTTTTATCTTTGACGGGGCCCTGTTTGTTTCCTCCATGAAAGAGAAAACGGCCTTTGAACGCGAACTCACGCATCTTCTGCGGGAGGCCGTAGAGGCGGGAAACATCATCCTGGTTTTTACCTCGCTTGAGAAATTCCTGCAGAGTGCCGCGGCGCTTTCTTCCGATGCGCTGATGCTCCTTGAACCGTTCCTGTCATCAAACCGGATTCAGATTGTGGCGACTGCCGAGGTGTCCGCATTTCACGCAACGCTTGAAGGCAATCCCAAAATTCGCGAACGGTTTGAAAAGGTGCTCATCTCCGGCGCCGGAGCCGAGTCCTCAATTCCGGCGTTGGAGGACGAGGCGCTCCGTCTGGAGGGAAGCGAGCGGGTGTTTTTTACCGTGCAGTCCGTCGTAGCGGTGGGAATTGCTGCCGAGCGCTACTTTTTTGAAGGTGTGATGCCGGACAAGGCGATTGATTTACTGCACGAATTGCCGGCCAAAGTGAAAGGCGAGAAACGGCACGTCATTCTTGAAAGTGATGTGGAGGAGTTGGTGTCGCGAAAGACCGGTATTGCCGCGGGGAAAGCGAGCGGCGAGGAACGCACCAAGCTCCTGCGGCTAGAGGAGATTTTGCATGAGCGCATTGTGGGTCAGGAGGCGGCGGTGTCCGCGATTTCGGGGGCACTGCGGCGCGCGCGTTCCGGCGTCGGCAACCCCAACCGTCCGATGGGGTCGTTCCTGTTTTTGGGGCCGACCGGTGTCGGGAAGACGGAAACCACCAAGGCGCTCGCGCAGGTGTTCTTCGGAGACGAAACATTGATTACCCGTTTTGACATGTCGGAGTTTCAGACCGAGGACGCATTACACCGCCTCATCGGTACGTTTGAGGGAGGAGTTCCCGG
>JAUSHG010000023.1 GCA_030648695.1 bacterium
CCGTTTTTGGAGGCCACGAGCTGACCGCCTTGCTCGAGCGCAACTGGAGCTTCGAGAGCATTATTAACTGTTAACTTTTCACCTTTAACAGAAGAACTACCACCCCCTACCCCTCCTTGGAAAGGAGGGGTGGCGGAAAGAGCGGAGGCGGAGTGAATACTGATGGGAACTCTCGCTTCCTGCAGTTTGGAGAGCCGGCCGAGGCCAAATGAGGAAAAACCCACGAAAAGAATGAGCAGGACGGTGTATACTTCCCTGCTTTGGATAACCCCAGCCGACTGCTTGATTTTTAGGCGTAGTTCGGGTATATTCATGGCTACATTATAACCAACCTGGAGTAAATACCCCAGTAGTAGAACCTCCTTTCAGTCGGTTCACTACTGGGTGGCGATTTTAATAGTCGCCTCGCTCCTTTAAAATCAGCCATGGCACATAAAAAAGCCGGAGGAACAGCTAAAAACTTAAGCCGCTCAAACCCCCAATTTCTCGGGGTTAAATTGTACGCGGGTGAAAAAGCCCAGCCGGGAAGCATTATCATTCGCCAGCGCGGCACCAAATTCATGGCAGGCAAAAACGTGCGCGTAGGCAAAGACCATACGCTCTTCGCGGTGGCTTCCGGCATCGTATCCTTTAAATACAAGCAGAAAACCAAGTACGACGGCCGCAAGGTCCTCCGAAAAGTTGTTTCCGTACAGTAACTCCTGAACAACACCCTGACATTCTCGGGTTTGTTGAGGTGTTGTTTATGTGGTGAAGTAAAAAAATCTGGATTCCCGCTTTTGCGGGAATGACAGCACAAACGCAACAGGCGCCCCTCCAGGGGCGCTTGTTTTTTACTCGCCTACTATTTTGACGAGCAGAGTAAACGTTCCTTTCTTGCCGCCGGTTTCTACACCTATGGTGTGTTCCCCGGCTTCCTTGACCGGCTTCTCCAGATGAATGAAATCGGGGAGAACATCAATCCCTGTTTGCTTTTTGAGTGCTTCCGCAATCGCCTCCTTGTGAATAGCGGCGAACAAATGCCCTTTCTCGTTCCCCTTTCCGCTCATTTCAATCGTTGTGCCCTTGAGCGCACCCACATTTTTAAGAAGCAGGTCAGCGTGCACTTTTGCCTTCACTTCCTCCTCCTTGCGGCGCTTTTCCGCGCGCTCCAAAGCCGAACCGGTCCCCGGCTCCGCCAGCTTGCGCGGCAAAAGAAAATTAATGGCATAGCCGTCAGCCACATTTTTAATATCAAACTTCCGCCCGATTCCTTTTACGTCCTGCAATAGAATTATCTTCATGATAGTTATTAGTTTTGAAGTTGATAAGTTTGGAAGTTAATACAGAAACTCTTAGCGATTGAGTAGCTCAATCGCACGGTCCATCTGAGGGTCTCTCTTTTTCTCCGCATCCTCCGCGGTCATTTTGACCTCCACATCCGGTTTGAGCCCCCCTTCGGAAATAGAAGTGCCGTCAGGAGTAAGCCAGCGCGCCACCGTTACTTTAAGCGACGTGTCCGGCGTAATCTTAACGAGCTCCTGTACCGAACCCTTGCCGTAGGTCGTGCTCCCCACAATCGTGGCTTTCTTGTGCGCCTGGAGCGCTCCGGCCAAAATCTCGGAAGCGGACGCTGAACCGTTGTTGACGAGCACGATAAGCTTCAGATTTTTGTTGAACACGTCATACCCGCGACTTCGGTGGATGCGCTCCTGCTTGCCCTTGCCGTAGTCCTCGGTAACTACCACTTTGCCCGCAGGCAGGAACCAGCTCGCGATATCAACGGACGCCTCCAGAAATCCTCCGGGGTTTCCCCGCAAATCAATGATGAGTTTGTGCGAGCCCGACTCCACAAACGTGCGCAGGGCATCGCGGAACAGCCGTGGCGCGGTGGCCGAGAAATTGTAAAGCTTGATGACAAAGATGCCGTCCGGACGGAGGCCTCCGGCTTCCTCCGGCTCACTTCCCGCCTGCGCCGTGCCGCTGTGCACCTCGGTGTCAATCGTCGGAATATCAATGACATCACGCACCACCTTGACCTCAAACGGCTCGCGCTTGCCCTCGCGGTAAATCGTCAGACGCACCTCGGTCCCCCGCTTGCCGCGGATAATCTTGACCGCCTCCTCCACCTTCATGTTGGTGCTCACTTCATCGTTTATTTTGAGAATTTTGTCTCCCGGGCGGATGCCGGCGCGCTCCGCAGGCGTACCTTTGAGCGGCGCTACCACGGTGAGCACCGCATCCTTGATGCCGATTTCCATGCCGACCCCCTCAAAGTTGCCGCTGATTTCGCTTTCAAACATCCTGGCCTCTTCCGGCGGCAGAAACACGGTGTACGGGTCTTTAAACGAGGATGCAAGGCCTTCTATGGCGCCCCACACTTTGTCCTGTTCGGAAATTTGAGTGGTGGTCGCGCTGACGAACCGCTCGTCAAGCACGTTCCATACCGTCCAAAACGGCGAAAAATCCACGGTTTCAACCACCTGCAGAGGTGCATCTTTTCCGCTCAATGTAGATATTTTCTCCGACTCCGGCACATGGTTCTCGCCCATCCGGAAGCCAATATAAAAGACACCCGCGATAAGCAGGACGGAAAGTATAATGTTGGCGCCGTTTCTCGGCAGACGCTGCATAGAGCGTTATTATTGCAGGAAAACCTGGATTCGTCCACTTTCGGATGCGGTGAGTTTCTTAGTAAGGGACTCCCAAAATTTTCAAGTTTCAATTCTCAATTTTCAATCAATATTCAATTGAAGAATTCTCAAAATTAAGGGATTAATTGGGAATTGATAATTGTAAATTGATACTTTTTGCGTGGTATACTATTTCCATGATACGCAAACTCCATCACCGCAATCTTATTTGGGTTGACCTTGAGGCGCCGACCCAGGACGAAATCCGGCAGGTTGCGCGCGAATACCACCTGAACCCGATTGTGGTGCACGACCTCTCCTCCCCCACTCTCAAGCCCAAGGTTGACCTCTACGACCGCTTTATCTATCTGATTCTGCATTTTCCGAAGTTCCGGAACCAGAACGGGAAAAGCGACCAGGAAATTGATTTTATTTTGGGCAAGAAATTCCTGATTACGGTGCGTCCTACGGCGCACGAGAGCGTACACCTGTTTGCAAAGCTGTTTGAGGCGCAGGCGGTGCTTGATAAGGACGTCTTCGGCCCGCATGCCGGATTTATTTTCTTCCAGATGCTGCGCGCGCTCTATGAATCACTCATGCACGAGCTGTCAATCATCAAAGATGAACTGGGACGCATAGAAGGCCATATTTTCAGCGGCGAGGAGAAGGACATGGTCAAGGCCCTCTCCAACGTGTCGCGCCACCTGCTTGATTTCAAGCGTTCTCTGTCCCTCCACCGCGACGTGTTTGAATCCCTTGAACTTGCGGGGCGCAAGTTCTTCGGCGAGCAGTTCAGCTTTGAACTGCGCGCCCTGCTTTCCGATTATTTCCGCGTGGAGCATGCCATGCAGAGCAATGTGGAGTTCCTGACCGAACTGCGCGAGACCAACAACTCCCTGCTTTCCACCAAACAAAATGAAGTGATGAAAACGCTTACAATTCTGGCCTTCATCGCGCTTCCCGCCACCACGGTGCTCTCGCTCTTCCAGATTGAAACTTCCGCCCGGCCGATTGTGGGAAGCCGCTTTGACTTCTGGATTTTGCTGCTGATTGTTGCTTGTATCGCTGCCGGATTATATGTATGGTTTAGGCGCAAGAAATGGCTCTAATCAGCTTCTTAGCTGATTAGCTTGTTAGCTTATTAGAATTCTTACTAACCAGCTAAAAAGCTACCAGCTACAAGCTATGTCCCTCCAATTCCACAACACTCTATCGGGCAAGAAAGAGCCGTTTGCCCCCATTACTCCCGGTGAGGTACGCATGTATTCCTGCGGGCCCACGGTCTACAATTACGCGCATATCGGGAATCTCCGCGCCTATGTATTCAACGATATCCTGCGCCGCACGCTTGAGTATAATGGCTACGCGGTAAAGCAGGTGATGAATATTACCGATGTGGGACATCTCTCGTCGGACGCCGACGAAGGCGAGGACAAGATGCTCAAGGCACTGCACCGCCTCGGTAAGCCCTTTACGCTGGAGGCCATGCGCGAAGTCGCAGACATGTACACACAGGCATTCGTTCTGGACCTCAAGGCGCTTAATGTAGAGCCGCCGCACGAAATGCCCCGTGCGAGCGACCATATCAAGGAAGATATAGAAATTATTCAGGAATTGGAACGCAAGGGATTTACCTACAAAACAAGCAATGGCATCTATTTTGACACCTCCAAATTTCCCGACTATGGAAAACTCGGAAATATCAATCTCAAGGGCCAGCAGGCCGGAGCGCGCGTGGAGGTAAATCCGGAAAAGAGGAATCCGATTGACTTCACGCTCTGGAAGTTCGCACGGCCTGGCCTTCCGGCTTTTGAAAGCCCATGGGGTGCGGGCTTTCCCGGGTGGCATATTGAGTGCTCGGCCATGTCGCGCAAATATTTGGGCCAGCCCTTTGATATTCATACCGGCGGCATAGACCACATCCCGACCCATCACCAGAACGAAATCGCCCAGAGCGAAGCGGCCTACGGCGTGCCGCTCGCCCGCTTCTGGATGCATAACGAGCATTTGGTGCTCTCCGGTGCAAAGATGACCAAGTCCGGAGAAAACTTCATCACTCTGCAAGTCCTGCGCGAGCGCGGCATTCACCCGCTCGCCTACCGGTACTATCTTCTTGGTGCAAATTACCGGACGCCAATGAACTTAAGTTTCCCAGCGATTCAATCGGCACAAAGCACATACTTTGCGCTTCTCTCTTCCTTTATTTCACTGGAAAAGGGGGGCGAACCTTCAACTGCGTACGTAGAACCTTTCGGTACTGCCATAAACAATGACCTGAACACTGCAGAGGCCTTGTCATTTATCTATGCACTTTTGGGAGATGTCGAGCACCTTTCATCACCTGATA
>JAUSHG010000037.1 GCA_030648695.1 bacterium
GCGTTCCATTGATTGCGTTTTGCTCGTGGTGGACGCACAGGAAGGGCCCATGCCCCAGACGCGTTTTGTGCTCAAAAAATCTCTTGAACTTGGGCTGAAGCCGATTGTGGTTATCAATAAGATAGACAAACCCGCTGCGGACCCCGCTCGCAGTGAGGAGCAGGTGCTGGAACTTTTTCTTGAGCTCGGCGCAAGTGATGAACAATCCAACTTTCCGGTGGTGTACTCAATCGGCCGGCAAGGTATTGCAAAGAAAAAGCTTACCGACGAATCAACAGACCTTACTCCGCTTTTGGAGACCATTCTTGCTCACGTACCAACCGCTTCCACACCGGAAAAGGAGACAAAACCGCTTCGCTTTCAGCCCTTTAACCTTGGATACGACAATTTCCTCGGCCGCCTCGCCGTGGCCCGCATGTATGAAGGGGCGCTCAAGACAGGGGATACCGTTTTCGTGCAGAATCCGGAAAAGAAAACCGAAACAGGCAAGATTACCAAACTCTTTTCATTTCAGGGACTCAAGCGTGTTGAGATTGCCGAAGCACATGCCGGAGATATTGTGCTCGTGGCTGGACTTCCCAATATCGGCATCGGGGATACGGTTTCTCTGGAGGAGAATATAGAGCTCCTTCCCATGATAGCGATTGATGAGCCGACCATCACCCTTAACTTTCTCGTGAATAACTCTCCGCTTGGCGGACGGGACGGGAAACTCGTAAATTCGCGCCAGATTCGCGAACGTTTGGAGCGCGAACTGGAGGTGAACGTGGGTCTGCGCGTAGAATTTTCTGCAGCCGACTCATTCAAGGTGTCCGGACGCGGAGAGCTTCACATTTCTATTCTGCTTGAACACATGCGCCGCGAAGGGTATGAAGTGCAGGTCTCACAGCCGCAGGTTATTTTCCATGAAGAGAACGGCGAGAAGCAGGAGCCGTTTGAAGAAATTGTGATTGATGCTCCGTCCGAATATCAGGGAACTATTATTGACCGTTTGGGCAAGCGCAAGATGGTGCTCAAGGACATAAAGATGCACGGCAATTCAGTGCGGCTTATTTTGGAGGGTCCGACACGGGGGCTTCTTGGCTATCGCAACCAGTTCGTGCTGGATACGAAAGGCAACGGAATTCTCTCCTCGCGTTTTATCGGCTTCCGTCCATACGCAGGCGATATACAAAAGCGCGCGGTTGGCTCAATGATTTCAATGCTTGGCGGCAAGGCACTCGGCTTTGCGCTCTGGAACCTGCAGGAACGCGGTGTGCTCTATATCAAGCCCGCGACAGAAGTGTATGAAGGCATGGTCATTGGCAATACGGCCAAGGGTGAGGAGTTGTATGTGAATCCGACCAAAGGGAAGCAGTTGAGCAACATGCGCGCATCAGGGTCTGACGAGGCGATTCAACTGGTGCCGCCGTTTGAACTGACGATTGAACGCGGGCTGGAAGTTATGCGGGATGATGAATATCTGGAGATTACGCCGAGGTATGTGCGTCTGCGCAAGCAGGTCCTCCGAAGATAACGAGGTCTGTCTCCGCACTTGTAGTTCCGCGCTTCAACCGATACAGTATTAGGAAATGGGAATCGTTGTTATTACAATACCGGGGACAGCCAAACGCGCTTTTGCGCAGGCGCTCTATGAGCGAACCGGAGGGGGAGTTGACCTCGTTATTGTCCAGAAACCGAAAAACCGGACACCGCTTCTGCGCTTCACGCGTTTTTACCGCTCCGTTGGCTGGCGAAATCTCCTTCCTGAAATCTGGTATGCCATTCTTCTCCGTTTGAACCGTCGGGCAGAGCATTCGCTCTCTCTTGTTCGGGAGCACACCCCGCCGCGGAATTTCAATACGCAAAATCCGCCGAAAGTCCTTGAGGTGGATTCAGTAAACAGCAGTGAAGTGCAGAAGGCACTTAAAACACTTGCTCCCGACCTTCTGGTTATCTGGGGAAGCGCGGTTATTTCTCCCGATATTCTGCGGCTCGCCAAAGTGGCGATTAATCTGCATATGGGCGTATGTCCCAAATACCGCGGTGCGGTGGCCAATCATTTCGCGTTGTTGAGGGGGGATTTGGAAAACATAGGCGCCACCATACATTATGTGGTGGAAAAAGTGGATGCAGGAAACATTCTGCTTGGTATCCGTGCCGATACACGAAAGCCCCCCCGCGAGCTTTTCAGGGAGCTCAACGACAGTGCTTATGCGTTTTATCTGGATATTGCGCACAAGCTCTACCGTGGCGAGCGGCTTCCCGAGACCCCGCAAAATATAGCAAACGGCGAGAACTTCAAATTGTCGCAGTGGACTCCGCGCAGGCGCTTGCAGGCGGCGCGAAAGATACAGAAGTGGGAGCAGTCGTTTGATAGATGAACATACGAACATACGAATTATACGAATCAACGAATAGTTGCGAATAGGATATTCGAAAAACGAGAAGTATGAAGCGACCCTTTGCACAGTATGAAGTCGGACTAAAGATTTTGCCGCGCCGCGGCACTGAATTTTTGTTTTTGCGAGCCGCAACCCGCGCGGGCAGGATTTTTGACTATGCAGGCGGACGCATTGATGCGGTAGAGCATGCGGTGCCGCTCCAGGAGATTTTACGGCGGGAGGTAACCGAAGAACTTGGACCGGATTTTCGATACGAAGTGGGTCCGGTGGCGTTTCAGTTCAGGCGGACGCACTGCGACCCGGATGATGGGGGATGGGTGTTCCTAACTGTGTTTGAGGCCGAATATATGGGCGGCGAGATTGTGCTCTCCGAGGAGCATACGGAATATCGCTGGATTGACCCGGATAAAGAGCCACTCACACGTGCTGAATTTTTCACTGAGGAGGAATATCTGGCTATTACGGAGTATTTTGCGCGACGGAAAGAGCAGCGCGGTTGAGCGCAGTCAGCTTCCAGATGGCAAAAAGGAGAAGTGCCATGCCGAGCAGTTGCGCGGGTTTGAGGAAGGCGTGCAGGAATGCGGCGTTGACAATGACGGCAAGCAGAGGAAAGCCAAGCTCCGCAAGCGTCGCTATACTTGCTTTGGTGTGGGTGAGGCCCTTGTAGTAAATCAAAAGTGAAATAAAACCCGAAGTAACGGCAACGATGATAATAAACAGAATGTCCTTGGGGGTGAGATTAGAAATAGTGGCAATTGTTTCCGCTCTGAAGTTGAGAGCAGTTAAAAACAGAAACGCGATTGCAAACCGCAGGGCAGTAAGCGTTTCAAAACGCACCCGTTGTACGGAATAACGGCCAAGAACGGTTCCAAGCGCCCAGAGCGCTGCTGCACCGAGAGCAAGAAGCGCTCCGGTTGCATTCGGGTTCCATGCTTCTCCGATATAGAGACGGGGTATCAGGTCAGGGAACGAAATAACATACGCGCCTGCAAGCGCGAGGACCCCCCACAGCCAGAAGCGCTTTGTCAGATGCTCCCGCAAGAAGAGGGTCGCCAGCGTGATTGCGATGAGCGGCTGGAGTTTCTGCAGAAGAATGGCGACTGACGGATTAACAAACGCGAATGACTTGGTAAAGAGAATAGAGGCGACAGCCGAGGCGCCAATGCCAATGCAAAGGACTGACAGCCAGTCCCTCGCGGACATGTTCCGGATTTGCTTCCAGCCCAGAAACAGAAAGGGAAGCACGAGGAGCACATTGACCGCATGCTCGGCGAGTACAATAAAGTTTGCAGAGAGCTCACGGGTCAGATGAAAGCGAAACGGTGCATCCGTTGCCCAGAGCATGGCGGCGAGAAATACGAGCAGCGGTCCGAAGCGTTCAAGTTTTTGCATGGGAATTATCATAACACCTTTTCAAACCCCAAGAGCAAGTTGACAAGTCCGCCCCCGGCACTGGCCGGACTCGGCCCTCATGTCCTCAATAACTGTGAATTACGAAACTCTGGAAACCGAGCTCTTCTGTCATTCCCGCGAAAGCGGGAATCCAGATGTTCCTTGGTATTCCTGGATCCCCGCATGCGCGGGGATGACAAGAGAGGGAGTTTCGTAATTCACAGACAATAAATCAAGCGACCTGTGGATAGTGGGTGGCCAGGAGATGATATACTTTTGGCATTAGTAACTCTCAAAAATCATGAAAAAGACACTCATTGTACTCATTGCGATTGCAGTAGCCGCCGTGTTCTACTGGCAGTTCTTCCGTCCGGCTCCGTCTCCGGCTGCGGCAGCATTCATCCCCGCGGAAACCGAATAGCCAGCCGCCTTACTTTTGCCAGGTCCTTCTTAATCTGTCTTTGCAGGGCCTTTTCGGTTTGAAACGAAATAAACGGACGCAAGAATCTCCCGGGAATAACCAGGATCTTTTTGCCATACAGATTGCCGCTAAATCCAATGAGATGCGCCTCAATTTTCGGGAGTCCACGTGTATCCTCTGGGCCGATTATGATGCCCGCGCGGTACACTTGCTGTGCCCGTCGGCGCAACCCCCTTTGTGTTCCCTCCTTTGCTCCCACCACCCCGTCCCGCCCAAAGCGTCGGGACACCCCTCCTCGGGCAGGAGGGGATGGGGGAAGGATGCGGACGGTACCGGCATAGACGCCCTCGCGCATACGAAGTTTATTCCGCAAATAAAATCGCCGGTCTACATTAGCGGTTGGGAAGCC
>JAUSHG010000040.1 GCA_030648695.1 bacterium
CATCATCAAAAGGAGGGTGCCGGTGTACGCGAAAACAGTATTCCTTACGCGGCGTTTGGACTGGTGTGGAAGAAATTCGGGGAAGCGCTTTCGGGAAACAGGGAAGCGGCAGGCCGTATTGATAGAGTGCTTGTTTCTCCGCTTGATGCAAGCGATAACGGTGTTACACTCGCAGAGGCGGTCACCTCCCTGCCGGCGGAGTACACTCTTTCGGATATGGTAGATGTGTTTATGCCGACGTTTGAAGAAGATGTGTCAGAGATTGATACGGCATTTATGGAAGCGGTCTTGATTGCGAAACGGGTCATACTTCGTGAAATCGCGCGTTCGGAGGCAATTATTTCTTCGCGCAAGGAAGTAGAGCGGGCATACGAAGAAGCTCCGGACAAACGTCTGATTGTGTTCCAGAAAGATTATTCATGGAAGGAAACGCTCCCGCAATTTTCCGAACCCCTCTATGTGGTGCATCCCACAAACAGGGGAGTATGGTTCCTCATGTGTGTGCGCGATAATCCGAATACGTTTATAAACCGCAAGGACTTGCCGAAAGAGTGGGCCGGACTGCGCGATGCAGAACTTGCGGCGGTAACCGGAATAACTGATGCTATTTTCTGCCATCGCAACCGATTTATGGCAGTCGCCCGAAGCAAGGATGGAGCAATTGCATTAGCCCGCCTTGCTTTACGGGCAAACACCAATAACCAAGAAACAAGCTCCAAACAATGACCAATATCCAATCACCAAAACCATAAGGCGTTCACTGATTGATTATTGAGATTTGAGGTTTGTTTGGTTATTGTTTCTTGGTTATTGGTTATTCATCATCATGGCTTTTGTAGACGAAATCACATTACATCTCAAAGCCGGCAACGGCGGCGACGGCATTGTCTCCTGGCTCCATGAAAAGGGAAAGGAGTTCATGGGCCCTGCCGGAGGAGACGGCGGCAAGGGGGGTGATGTCTATCTGCGGGCGGTGCGAGACATTGGGCGTCTTGCCCCGTACCGCTACGGCAATACGTTTGGCGCACCCCATGGCAAAAAAGGTGAGGGCAAGGGGCGCCACGGAAAAAGCGCCGATGATTTGGTGCTTGAAGTGCCTATCGGCTCGTGCATCACCAATGTATCTTCAGGAAGAACCTATGAACTGCTCAAAGACGGCGAGGAGGTGCTCGTGCTTCACGGAGGGAAGGGAGGATTCGGCAATAAGCATTTCAAGAGTTCGCGCAATGTGCGCCCTCTCCAATGTACAGAAGGTAAGCGGGGAGCACAGGCGGATTTTGCGGTTGAACTCCGGCTTATTGCGGACGCAGGGCTCATAGGGCTTCCCAATGCCGGCAAGTCCTCGCTCCTAAACACTCTGACCGCGGCGCAGGCCAAGGTGGCCGCGTATTCGTTTACCACGCTTGAACCGAACCTCGGAGCATTTAGCGGATTTATTCTGGCAGACATTCCCGGACTTATTGAAGGAGCTTCCGCAGGCAAAGGGCTTGGGTTTAAATTTTTGCGACACATTGTGCGCACCAAGGTACTGCTTCACTGCATTTCCTGCGAGGAAACTGATGCAGGAGCGGCCTACAAGGTGGTACGGGATGAGTTGAAACAGTTTGATGCGGCTCTCGCGAAACGCGAGGAGGTCATTGTGCTTACCAAGGCGGACGCGGTTGCTCCCGCACAGGTCAAAAAACTTCAGGCGCTGTTCCGCCGCAAGAAAAAGCGGGTGCTCGCCGTATCTATTATTGATGATGCACTGCTTGAGACGTTTCGGGAGGAGTTGCTTAAGATATTCAAAAGCGGATAAACTGTTGTAATGAATTTACAATTATCAATTACCAATTTTCAATCAATATTCAATTAAGAAATTCTCAAATTTAGGATTGATTGATAATTGAACTTTGAAAATTGATAATTAACGCGAGATTATGAGCAACTATCTTCCCACCATCGGTCTTGAGATACATGCGGAACTGAAAACCAGAACCAAGATGTTCTGCGACTCCAAGAACGACCCCGATGAATCGCGGTCGAACTGGAATGTCTGTCCCGTGTGCATGGGGCATCCCGGGACACTTCCGGTCATCAATAAGGAGGCGGTGAAGCATGTGCTTAAAGTCGGAGTGGCGCTCGGAGGCACACTCGCGGATTTTACCGAATTTGACCGCAAAAACTATTTTTACCCCGACATCCCCAAGGGCTACCAGTTAAGCCAGTACCAATATCCGCTGGTGAAGGGCGGCACACTCAATGATGTAGCCATTACCCGCGTGCATCTGGAGGAAGACACTGCAACATCTCTACATGAAGAGGGGGATTACTCCTTGGTTGATTTCAACCGCGCGGGAGTGCCGCTTATGGAGCTTGTTACCGAGCCGGTGATTGATAACGCCAAGCAGGCCGGTGACTTTGCGCGGGAACTCCAGCTCCTGCTCCGGTATCTGCATGTGTCGGAGGCGAACATGGAAAAAGGCGAGATGCGGGTAGAAGCCAACATTTCCGTTTCCAAGGAAAAAGGGAAGTTTGGCACGAAGGTGGAGGTCAAAAATCTCAACTCATTCCGAGCGGTTGAGCGTGCGATTGCTTTTGAGGTGGAGCGCCAGAAGGCGCTTCTTGAGAGCGGAGAGAAAATAATTCAGGAAACACGCGGGTGGGACGAGAATACGCAGAAGACATTTACCCAGCGCCGCAAAGAGGAGTCGCATGACTATCGCTATTTTCCCGACCCTGACTTGCCGAAACTTCTCATAAGCAAACTGCCGGAATTTGCGACGGAGAAATTGAAGTCGGAGATGGGCGAGCTCCCACAGGACAAACGGAAGCGCTATGTAGAGAAGTTCGGCATTAAGAGCGAAGATGTGGAGGTGCTGGTTACGAACCGTGCACTCGGTGCGCTCTTTGAAGATGCCGCACAGACGCTTTCCAAAGAACTCATGGCGGTCGCCGCCAACTATGCGGTTTCCGACCTTATGGGGCTTCTCAAGAAGAAGAATGTAGATGCTGATTCAGCAAAGTTTGCTTTTGGCGGAAGCGAATTTGGCGCGCTTATTGCCATGATTGGGGAGAACAAAATCTCTTCTCGCGGCGCCAAAGATACGCTCTCACTCATGTTTGAACAGGGCGGGAATCCCGAATCAATTGCCAAGGAAAAAGGACTTCTCCAAAAGAGTGATGCTGGAGAGCTCAAGGCAGTGGTGACCCGCATTATTGAGGCGAATCCAAAAGTAGCGGCTGATTTTAAGGCCGGAAAGGGCGCGGCATTGCAGTTTTTGGTGGGGCAGGGAATGAAAGAGACCAAAGGCGCGGGCAATCCGGCAGTGCTTCGCAAACTGTTTGAAGAAGCGCTTTCGTAATTACAAGGTTCAACCTTGTAGGATTTGCGAAGGTTGAACCTTGTAATTGAGCCATTCAGCAAGTGATTTCTCGTATGCCGCTGGTGATTCATTATATTCCGGCAGTGCATTCTTCTGGAGAATAATCCCTTCCAAACGTTCTTGTCCGCTGTAATCAGGAAAACTGGAATAATGGTATTCCTTTAGAAAATGCGCCGCCTGCGCGTGATTCTTTATACCCGCCGTTTTCCATTCCGGTTCAATGAGTTTTACCGGATTGAGATGAATATAAGAAATTAAGTAGGAAAGGTAGTTATCCTTGTTTGCATGTACGGCTTTGAACCTCCCTTGAAATAGGGCACCACTTCGTTCGTGTCTTTTGTTAAAGTACATCGTGTATCCCGTCGTGAGTTTTTGCATAAAACGGCTAATTCCCGATTTTGTTTTTTCGCGAACAATTAGGTGAAAATGGTTGGGCATCAAACAATAGGCACCAATATCAATCAACGGCTCTCCGCGTTCAATATCTTTTACTGCAGCCAGTGTCTTACCATGCAACTTGAGATCAACCGGAACTGTGCCATTACAGAGAAGGAGTAGGGAAAGAAAACGTTCGTAATCTTTTCCTAATGAAAAGATATTTCGTCTCTCTGTTCCGCGGTTATAAAGATGGTAGAATTCTCCTTCTGCAAATTGTACGTTTCTACTCATACGTTAATTCTAACAAGGTTCAACCTTCGCTACAAGGTTGAACCTTGTAAGAGTTGCTGTTTTTAAG
>JAUSHG010000055.1 GCA_030648695.1 bacterium
TCGAACCAAGATACTCGCCTTCAGAGGGCGATGGCCTACCATTAGCCGATCCCGCAATGTTATCCAAAGATACCCGAAAACTGCTTATTTTTCAACCTAATAAACGGCTCACACTGGTAGTGTGAGCCGTTTAAGCGCAAACACTCCCCGGCCAAAGCCGGGGAGTGTTAATTCAGGGAGAAGGGGTTCACATGCGGAAGAGAGAAACAACCCCCCAAGGCAGCCCCCTTTAGTAAGGGGGATTACGGAGAGATGAAGGTTCGCGGAATATCCCACTGTACATTGCCGTTTACGTCCACTGATTCACGGACATAGAAGTACGGACTCTTTGATACTAAGCTGCTCAAGACCACGTTGGTATTGGCATCCACACTCGCATCAACGAAACTTGGAGCCGTTGCATACAAGAATGGAAACGAGAGACCGTACATGATACGGCTTCGCGCCGGTTCGTTCGTTGACCAGCTGAACACCACGGAATTGGAGGTAGTCGCAAACGTGCCTGCGGTCATGATGGGAGCGTGTACGTCCCCTACTGTTCCGCCTCCGCCGCCTGCGGCAATTGACGCGTTAATCACCGCAAGAGTTGCAGGGCCTACGCGGCCATAGCCGGTTGCTGACACACTGCCACTGCAGATAATACCGCGCTTACACTGGAAGCGCTGTACTGCCGCTTGCGTAAGCGGACCGTAGAAACCGGAAATAGTGCCTTCAGGATAGACGGTCGCATCAGTTGCGAGAAACAACTGCAGATTAGTTACATTGCTTCCCTGTGCACCCGGTCCGGCCGTGCCGCTGAGCCCTACGAGAGCGAACGCTTTCGGTGCAAGGAAGACAGCACTCATGATAACCACCGCGCAGCCGATCGGAACCAGAAGAAGCGCAAACTTTTGAAACATTATTTTGTTGATCATAAGATTGTTTAGTTTCTGCTCATAATGATTCGACCATTTATATCTATACAGACGCTTGAATTGGCCATTTCTTACCGTGAAGTACGAAATTCTCTTCTCTGTCATCCTCGCGCATGCGGGGATCCAGAATAGGGCTCGTTTTTTAAAAACTGGATTCCCGTTTTCACGGGAATGACAACCGGGAGTTGAGTTTCGTAATTCACAGTTTCTTACAATCCGGAGCAAAAGATGCACGAGCCGACCCTTTATGTATAATACGCAGATGACAAAGGCAGACACATCTATACCGCGCAACCCCCACGGCTTGCCGCAGACGATTACGCTTGCACAGCTTGAACAGGGTGATTTGGAAGCGCCGCACGCTGAACACACTCGCGCGGGCAAGCTGGTTGAGCCGGTGGACGAGTCGCCCGACCTTGACCCCGTGCGCGAAGTGCTGTTGCGGGTTATTTTCGCGCTCGGCGGAATCATTCTGTTTCTCGTACTCGGAATTCTGGTACGAGCGCTCACGTATCTGCTTTCGGCAGATGAATTTATCCCCATCATCATTCTGCTCGCGCTCGGAGCATTCTCCGTGCTCGTGTTCAAGCGCCGGCAGCAGGAGATAGGCGACGGGGACGCGCTCAAGCTTTCGGAAGATGTGCGGAAGCTCCAGATTTTTCTCCAGATTATTCCCATCGGCTGCCTCACCGCCTCGCTCCTCTCCATTTTCATTGCGCGCTCCCCGTTTGCCTTTAACCTGAGTTTGGGTGCGGCGCTCCTTGCGCGCACGGTGAATCATGAAATATTCCAGTACATACTGGCGCGCAGAAGCCGCACCGACGGGAAAAGTCCGCAGACGAAAAAAGAAAGATACCTGCGCATCTTTCTCTCGTTTATCACCGCCAACTTTTTACTGCTGTTCGCGCTGCTGCTCCTGCGCTCAATGCACCGGTAAAGAACTTTTGACCTTTGACCATTAACCTTTAACAGAGGCGACAAGAGAAACCAGCTTGTCGTGTATCTTGCCGTTTGACGCAATAAACGAATCCCCGTCGCCAAACTTCCACGGTGTTCCGTCCAAGTGCGTAATCAGGCCGCCGGCTTCTTCTACGATGAGCACTCCCGCCGCATAGTCCCACGAATTCAATCCGAGGCAAATGAACCCCTCCGTGCCGCCCCGCGCGAGAAACGCCAGTTCAAGCGCGGCACTGCCGAGATACCGTTTGGTTTTCACATACGACTCAACGCGTGAAAAAATCCGGTTCAGCCGTTCTTTTTCCTTCTTTCCCGGCCCGAACGAAATCATGGCGTGCTGTGCATCTCCGTTTGAAACCCGCACAGGTTTTCCGTTCCAATAGGTCCCTTTTCCTTTTTCCGCAGAATAAAGTGTGTTTCCTACCGGCTGATACACGGCCGCGGCAACCGGACTGCCTTGTTGAAGCACGGCAACAGACACCCCAAAAATTGGAATGCCGTTTACAAAATTGGAGGTGCCGTCAAGCGGGTCTATCACCCACGTATACTCGGAAGCGCCCATGGTTTTCCCGCTCTCCTCCCCCAAAAATCCGTGGTCGGGAAACTGGCTTTTAATTTCAGTAATAATCGCCTCTTCGGCTTCCTTGTCCGCGCGCGTAACAAAACTCTTGTCGTCCTTCACCTCGCGCGCCACGCCGGTTTCATAATAGCGGGCAACAACCTCTCCCCCCTTTTGTGCGGCACGGATGGCAGTATTCAATAGTTGCATAAGATACAATCACCAAGAAACAAGTTCCAAACAATATCTAATAACCAAATTTCAATTCCAGAATGCCATTGGATTTTGAAAATTGAGTTTTGTTTGGTTATTGTATCTTGGAATTTGGCTATTCAGCCGAGAATTCTCCTCGGGAAGCGGCTGCGGTTTCTGAAATGCGTCGCTTGAAAACCTCCTGTGCCTTTGCTGTATTCTCCTCAATACCCTGCCACGCGGCCATCACGGGGTCCTGAAGTGCCCGCGAGTAGGAAAACGTGAGCGGCCACGGAGCACTTTTTGCCTGTGCAGTTTTTACAATCTCGTTGAGTCGCTCCGTTGCCTCCTGCGGAGTTTGTCCGCCGGAGAGAAATACAATACCCGCTACTTCTTTTGGAACTCCCGCCATAAGCACCCGAACGGTTGCCTCTGCAACCTCCTGCGGACTTCTCTTCTCGCCTGATTCCTTGCCAGGCAGTACCATGCTGGTTTTGAGCAACAAGCTGTCAAGAGCCACCCCCGCTTTGTGTACCGCATCAAATGTAACCTTCAACGTATTTGCGACTACCTCTTCGCATCTTGCAAAGCTGTGATTGCCGTCAAGCAACACTTCCGGCTCTACAATCGGCACCAGTCCCGCCTGCTGACTTAACCGCGCATACTCGGCCATGCGCCGCGCGTTTTCCGCAACACATTCCGCGGAAGGCGTACCCTCGCCTATCCGGATGACCGCCCGCCACTTGGTAAACTGCGCTCCCATGTGTGCATACTCCGAAAGGCGCTCTGCAAGTCCATCAAGGCCTTTAGTTACCTCTTCGTCTTTGCCAAATGCTTCGGTCTTCTGGTCTACCTTGATGCCGGGAATAATACCCCGCCCCGCCAGAAACTCCGGAAACAACATTCCGCTATCGGTTTCCTGTCCAAGCGTTTCCTCGTAGAGGATAATACCCGAGAGATACTTCTCAATGTCCGGGGTAGTAAACAGAAGTTCGCGCCATTTGCGCCGCATGTCCTCCGTATCAGGAATGCCGTACTTATCAAACCGCTTTTTATTCGTGGACGGACTTTCATCCGCCGCGAGAATGCCTTTGCCGGAAGCCAGAAGTGTCTTTGCAGTGTTTTGTAGTGTGTTCATACTAGAAATAAACTACTATATGTTCTTGTTTTGTACAATAAAAACAAATTCCGACACATTTTAGAAATTTGTGAACCTTATCGCTAACATGAACAGAGCATGGCCATGAACGCAAATCCGATTCCAACGCCAATTGACATACTGAGGTGACTATTCTGATGTTCTCAAGAACATCAGAATGTATCATGTCTTATTTGCTCCCTTTTTCGTGCCGGTCGGCGGCAGCTTTGAGAAAGGCGGTAAAGAGCGGATGCGGAGATAATGGGCGGGCCTGGAGTTCGGGATGAAACTGGGTGCCGAGGAAAAACGGGTGCACTTTGCGCGGAAGTTCGGCAATTTCCATAAGCACTCCATCAGGCGAGGTGCCGGAGAATACCAGCCCCGCCTTTTCCAGTTGCCCGATGTATTCGGGATTCACTTCATAGCGATGACGATGACGCTCTTCCACGCTCGCGCGACCATTAACTTTTAACTTTTCACTTTTGACATAGGACTGGTACGCAAGCGTACCCTCCTTTAGCACACACGAATACACACCGAGGCGCATGGTCGCACCGAACTTCCCTTCCGCCATGTGCTTCTTCTGCTCCGGCATGATGTCTATCACTGGATGTGGAGTGTCTTTGTTTATTTCGGTTGTGTTTGCGTCTGTGAGTCCCACTACATTGCGCGCGTATTCAACCACTGCCAATTGCATGCCATAGCAGAGCCCGAAATACGGAATCTTCTTTTCACGGGCAAACCGGATGGCCGACAGTTTCCCCTCTATGCCGGTTTCGCCGAATCCTCCCGGCACCAGAATGCCGTCAAATTCGGAAAGCATTGAAACCGAAGCAGTGTCCTTTTCAAAATCTTTTGCATTCACCCATGTCAGTTTCGGTTTCTTCCCTATCTTGTAGGCGGAGACCTTGAGGGCTTCAATCACTGAAATGTAGGCATCGGAGAGAACGAAGTCGCCGGTATCAAAATATTTGCCGATAACCGCAATCTTCACTTCGTCCGTAGCGCTCTTCATGCTTTCCACAAACTTTTTCCACACAGTAAGCCCGTCCCTTTTGACGCGGGTCTTTAGTTTAAGTGTCTCAAGCAAAATGCCGCTCAAATCATCTTTTTCAAAATTCACCGGCACTTCATAGATGCTCTCAATATCCGGCGCGGATATGACGCGGTTTGCCTCCACATTGCACCAGATGGCGAGTTTCTCTTTCCGCTTCTCATCCAGAGACACGGGACCGCGCGCGACAATAATATGCGGCTGGACTCCATAGGAATTGAGCTGACGCACCGCGTTTTGCGTGGGCTTCGTTTTCATCTCCCCGATGGTATGCGGAACGGGCAAATAGGAAACCAAAATAAAAATCACGTCATCGGGATTTTTGAGATGCAAGGTGCGCGCCGCTTCAATGAAGAGCACATTCTGATAATCGCCGACCGTTCCGCCGATTTCCACTACCGTGATGTCGGAACCCGCCGCCTGCGCCGAGTGCATATAGCGGCGGCGTATTTCGTCGGTCACATGCGGAATGGCCTCCACAAACTTACCCTTGTATTCCAATGCGCGCTCTTTATCAAGCACCGTGCGGTACACGAGGCCGCTCGTCATGTAATCCTCGGGCGAGAGGTCGCGATTGAGAAAACGCTCGTAGTTTCCCATGTCCTGGTCGGTTTCCAACCCGCTCTTCAAGACGAATACTTCGCCGTGTTCGGTGGGATTCATCGTACCCGCATCTACATTCAGGTATGGGTCAACCTTGACGAGATTCACGCGAAAGCCCTTGGCCTGCAGGATGGCGCCGATGGAAGCAGTCGTAATGCCCTTGCCGACTCCCGACATAACTCCTCCTATCACGAATATGTATTTGTGTTTTTTCTTCGCTTTTGCCATTTTGGTAATACGCGATTTGTAATTCCGAATGTAACTTCTCAAAATTAACCTAATTCACCTAATTATTCTAATTGACCTAATGAATGCCCGAAATATCTAATTCCCAGCTTGGAAATTGGGGATTGTGATTTGATTAGAATAATTAGAGCAATTAGTGTAATTAGAATAATTTAAAATTCAGAGTGTTCGTATTAAATATGTAAATATCTCCGTACTGCCCAGAAGCTGGACACCGCCCCGAGGATAATCCCTCCTCCCGCAATAATAACAAAGAAAAGGCCGAAATTGCCAAGATAGTACTCAAACAAGTTGAGTCCGCTTAAGAAGTTCTCGGTGGAATCCGCCAGATAGAACGTGAGCGGATAAAAGAGGATGAGCGTCAGGAGCGCTGCAGAGAGGCCGTAGAGAATGCCGGTTACCACAAACGGACCGCGGATGTAGGTGTTTGACGCACCCACCAGACGCATAACTCCGATTTCTTCGCGGGCAATGTAGAGCGCGAGCCGGATGGTATTGAAGGAAATAATCACGGAGAGAATCACGAGCAGTATGATGAGTCCGAACCCAAGCGTTTTGGCGGAATCAATAATGTGGGTTAGGCGGTCAATCGCGGCCTTGTTGTCGTAATAGTTAATCTCATCAATCAGCGGTTTCTGGTCGCGCGCGAGCGCGTTATCGCCCTTGAGAAATTCGGCGATACCCTCATACTGCGACGGCTCAAGCGCGCGGATGTTTAGAATCGCGCCGAGCGGATTGTCCGGCAATTCTTTGAGCGCCTGCAGAGTAAGCTCGTCATTTTCGTGCCGTTTTTTGAAATTCAGGAGTGCCTGTTCGCGGGAGATATACTCTACATCCTTGACTTCAGGAAGCGCGCGCAGGGATTCGGCAAGCGCAAGCACTTCCTCTTCTACGGCACGTGTCTGGAAGTACACATTCACATCCACTTTATTCTTCACGGCTTCCAGAGTTGAGGTAAGGGTTGCGGAGAGAAACACGACTCCTCCGATACAGAAGAGCGTCACGGTCATGACGAGCACCGCCGCGAGAGACACGAACCCGTTGCGGTAAAAGTTCATAAATCCCGCCCGCATCAAACGTTTTGCATTCATCCACAACATAATTTAAACTTTTGACTATTAACCTTTAACTATTAACAGAAACGCGACAGAAACTTTTAACTTTTAACTATTGACAATAAGAGAAGAAATATCTCGCGTCTTCGTTAAAGATTAAAAGTTAACAGTTAATTGTTTCAAAGGTAAATACAGTTTGTTCTCACAAACTATATTTACCTTTGGGGTCATCGCGAATAATCCGTCCGCGGTCCAGTGTAATCACCCGCCGCCCGAGCGAATCAATCACCCCCTTGTTGTGTGTGGTGAGCATCACCGTGGTGCCGAGGTCGTTGATTTTCTTGAGAATCTTCACAATCTCCTGCGTGTTAATGGGGTCCAGATTGGCGGTCGGCTCGTCCGCAATAATAATGTCGGGCTGATTGACGATGGCGCGCGCAATCGCGACACGCTGTTTCTCCCCTCCCGAAAGCTCGCGCGGGAAATTCAGCATCTTGTCCGCAAGGTTCACGAGTTCCAGAGCGTAGGGAACGTCGGAGGCGATTTCATCATCCGTGCGCCCCGCCACTTCCATGGCAAAAGCGATATTTTCATACGCGGTCTTGTTCGGAAGCAGGCGGACATCCTGAAAAATCGTGCCGATTTTGCGGCGGTACTCATGCAGGCGGTGCCTCTTAAGGGCGTGCACATCGCGCTCCTGAAAAAAAACCGTCCCGGAGGTCGGCCATTCTTCAGCCAGAATCATGCGCAGAAGGGTCGTCTTGCCGGCTCCCGAATGGCCGACAACAGAGACGAATTCCTTCGGGGAGATGGAAAAAGAGACATCATCAAGTGCCGTTGAGTTATCGCTATATATTTTTGATACTTTATCAAAATGAATCATAGGAGAAAATAATCAATAACCAAGAGACAAGCTCCAAACAGGATCCTATCAATTTCACCGTCTTTCCTTCGCTTATTGAGTATTGATTTTTTTGGATTTGTGTGGTTATTGTTTCTTGGAATTTGGTTATTTCCAATTCATTCTACAGGTTTTTTTCCGCTTCCACAAATTCACCAATCTCCCCCTCCAACACCTTCTCCACTTGAGCCGTTTCCACGCCCGTCCGGTGGTCTTTGACCATTTTGTACGGGTGGAGCACATAGGAGCGGATTTGATTGCCCCACTCTATAGACGTGGTTTTGGAAATTTGCATGCCCTTTTCTTTTGCCACTCGCTCTTCGGAGAGCCGCTTGAACAACTTCCCACGCACTATTTGGAGTCCCTTCTCTTTATTTTGCGCCTGACTTCGCTCGGAAGTCACATGCACCGAGATTCCGCTTGGAATGTGCAGGATTCGCACTGCGGTCTCGCGTTTATTCACGTTCTGTCCGCCCGGACCGCCCGCGCGTGCAAAGGTAATCTCCAAATCCCGTTCAGGTATTTCCACACTCTTGTCCATCTTAGGGAGTTTCGGAATGACTTCCACCAAAGAAAATGACGTATGGCGCCGCTTGTTTGAATCAAACGGAGACACACGCACCAGACGGTGCACCCCACTTTCGTTTTTAAGTGTTCCATACGCTCCGGCTCCTTTGATTTCCACCGTGAGATTGCGAAAGCCGCCATGGTCATTCTGGTTTTCATGGAGCATGCTCACTTCCCATCCCCTGTTTGCCACAAACTTCCGGTACATGTTGAGCAGGATACCGGAAAAATCTTCCGCATCATCTCCTCCTGCTCCGCTAAAAATAGTCATGATAGCGTCCCCTCCGTCATACGGGTCTCCTCCTTCCGCGCGCACCTTTAAGTCCTTCAATTCCCGCAGAACCTCCTGCGCCTTTGTTTTGTCAGACCAAAAATCAGGCGCGCTCATCGCCTGCTCCAATTCCTCAATCCGCTTTTTTGTTTCATCCATTAAGCCGCCTCCCAGGATCGAACTGGGGACACCCGCTTTACGAAAGCGGTACTCTACCAACTGAGTTAAGGCGGCGTATTCTTAATTCTCCCTTTCATAAAGGGAGTGCCGAATCTTCGAGGCGAGGGATTTAAAAAAATCCTCCGGCTCGCCTACTCGCCACCTCCTTTACTAAGGAGGAATAATTATTCTACATTCTCCAACGGAAAAATGAAAATCGGCACTTCCTCGTACGGATGCGCTTTTTTTATAGCAGTTATAACCTCGTTAAGCAACTCGGCGCGGCAGACCATTTCAATGCGTTCTTCAGGAACTTCTTCAATCTCCCCCACTTTCCCCAACGCGGGATGTGCTCCGGTTTGCGGAATAAATCGTCCCGTGCCTTTAACGGAAAAACTGCAGTGGGTATAATTCCCGATTTTTCCGGCTCCCACATTCCCCATGGCAAGACGTACCGCAACAGCGTGCGTTTCCGGAACAAAAGTAATGATATACCGCAAATTTCCTTCCATAATTTCGCGTCGGTTTAGCGTTATCTCAATTTCGCGCCGTGCCCCGTACCGAGCTTTGCTCTGGTACTGGGGTCTGTTTTGCGTTTTCCAGATTCGTGAGCAAGGACAACAAGCCCTGCAACAACGAGTGTCAGATTCTTCAGCACAAATTCCCCCGCAAGCGTCAAAATCGGAAAGTGCGGAGAGAACACGACATCCCATCCAAAAATGAAGGTGGAAAACGTACCGACCAAGTGCAACACCAAAAACGTGTGTGTAACGAACACGAAACGATTAAGAAGCAACAATGCGCCAATGGCAGTTTCAAACACGCCAAGCAGGAGAAACGGCGCGCCGGAGGCCATAATTGGCGCAAGTGAATGATAGATGAGGTCGTAGACCGGATTGTAGCCAAAGACCTTGAGCAATCCGAACCAGATAAAAATGACTGCAAGCGTAATGCGCAGAAGCGAAATCAGTTTTTCTCCATACGGGGCGAGTGAAAATGGCATCTCTATAAGTATAGCAAAGTTGATGACTAGCAAAGAATGTATTATGCTCATTCGGTACCGCCGTTGTAGCTCAGTTGGTAGAGCACGTCATTGGTGGATCGTAATGATTTCTGCCCATTCCCACGGTAACGTGGGAATGAATCCCGAATAACGGTTAATATCCCGAGCGTAAGCGAGGGACAAGACCGTGGCGTTCATCAATTGATGAATTGCCCGAACGACTGACAAGGGTCCGCCTCAGGCGGAAAGATACAGTCTAGTCCTCCCGTAAGGTGAGGTGTAAACGAATGACGAGGTCTCCGGTTCAATCCCGGACAACGGCTCTGTAATTCAGCGGTATAAAAAAGGTCGCACGGAAGAAGTTCTTCCGTGCGATTCGCAAAGTCAGACCAAGGATGCTATGCCAGCGTATGCGCGGCGTCAAAGTCGCGCTTGAATTCTTTCACCCGTTGCTCGCTGTCGTCCTTCCGAAAGACGTGTGCGTCATCATCAAAGTGAGCAAGAGTGGGTGGGCTGAACTCATCCCCCTCCACAAACACATTGAGATTGGGTGTGCTACCGAACTTGCTTTTGTACAAGCCGTCAAGCCGGGTGCACTTTCGTGCTCCGGTGCGGGATGATAAGAACTGGTCTCCGGGAGACAACTCACTGAATGTTATAGTTTTCACTATCTCTACTATAGCACAGAATCCCCTACTCTACAAGGGCAAAGTCAGCGTTACCACAGTCCCTTTTCCGGCCACGGAATCAAGCGCAAACGTGCCTCCGTGCTTATCCACAATCTGCTTCACGATATAGAGTCCTACCCCGCTTTCATTCGGCTCAAGGAGAATCGCATTTTTGCCGCGGTAAAATCGGTCGCTCACATAGGGCAGGTCTTCCGCCGCAATACCCACGCCGGTATCGGACACTTTGAGAATGAATTGCTTATTCTGCTCGTTGCCGGAAATGGTTACCTTGCCTTTCGGCGAATACCGTATGGCATTATCCAAGACGTTCGTAAGCGCGGCCTTGAGCGTCTCTCGGTCAGCGTTCAAACGGATGTCCCCGACGAGTGCCGTGGAAATCTCCACCCCCTTTTCCTTGCGGAGAAATTCAAGCTCCGAAAGAATCTCGGAAACCAGCTCCTTAATAGGAAGGGATTCTTTGTTGAGCCGGAAACTGCGCGCCTTTGTTTCGCTCGTTTCAATAAGTTCGTTGACGATATGGAGCGCCCGCTCCACGGATTTCTGGCTCTCCGCGACAATCGGGCGCGTATCGGGTGAGAGCGTCTTATCCTCAATCAAGTTGCTCATGCCCCAGCGCAGGGCCGAAAGCGGCGTGCGCAACTGGTGCGACACCACGGTGATAAAATCCGTCTTCACGCGGTCCAGTTCAATAAGCTCGCTAAAGCGGCGCTTGGCTTCCTCCTTTTCATATTTCTGACGGAGTGTTTCCTTGACGATTTTGTGCAGATAAAACGCAATAAGAGCGAACAGAATAACCCGCAGAAGATGCTTGATGACATACACCGGGTCGCCGACATATTCCGGCGTGGCGAAGATAAAAAGCGCCAAAGCCACCGTGATAAAAATGCCGACCTGCTGTGTCGTGCGCACATCCAGGTCCACCACTGACACCAGAAGCGGAAAAATGAGCGCGAAAATGAGCGGACTCTCCACGCCGCCCTCGGCATAGAGCACCAGAAAAAAGAAAATGATGAAACTGTACCGGTCAAGAATAAAAAATATCTTGCGCTTGAGCAGATGCTGGAGTATGAAAAAGAGTATGTGCCCCGCCGCCACGGCAATGATGAGCCAGAAATGAAGTTCGGGGCGAACTATCCACGGGAAAGACGCGGCGTATCGGCTCGTCACAAAGGCAAAAAACGCGAGCGTCAAAAGCGTGCTCCCCACGATTGCGTAATAGTAGCGGTGTAACCTGAATACTTCAGCGGAAAAGGCAGACGATGGCATAGATAAAGTATAGCAATTCCTGC
>JAUSHG010000088.1 GCA_030648695.1 bacterium
AGCGTGCCGCGCTCCGGGAAGAAATCTTTTGAAAGTTCCTGAAACTGCGCGGCGGGGAGCGCTCCCCACATAGTGAGAGTTACGGCCTGTTCGCCGCCCTGCCCTTTGGTCAGGGATATCGCCAAAAGCCCGGCAATGATGAAGAAGCCGAAGATACCCAATACCACTGTCTGAAATGTACTCATTGTCTAAAAAATAATAACGGTAATTTACGCATACAGTATAGCAATGAACGTTTTTAAATTCACCTAATTACCTAATTACCTAATTCACCTAATTTCTAATTGACAGTCCTCTGTCATCCCCGCGCAGGCGGGGAACCAGAATGTCTGGATTCCCGCTTTCGCGGGAACGACAAGTCGTTTTATTAGGTGAATTATGGTTCAACTTCGTTCACCATCTTGAGCCTGTCGAAAGAGAAATTAGACAATTAGAAATTACGGACTCATTTTCAAGTCCTCTTGAAAATAAGTCCGTAGTGATGTGCTCCCGCCTGAATAGAGCGCACAAACCGAAACCCCTGCTGTTCAAAAAGCAGACGCGCGGTTTGCTCGGGCACCACGTGGTCACTTCGCGGTCCTGTTCCGCCGAAAGAGCCGCTCCAGTCAATAAGCAACACCTTGCCTGCGGGTTTCAATATTCGTGCAATTTCCTTGGCAAATCCTTCCCTGTCTTCGACCTGAAAAAGCACATTGGAGGCAATCGCGGCATCCAGCGTGGCGGTTTTGAGATGCGTACCCTGCACCCGCTCCACATCCCCCCAGAGCGCTTCTATATTGTGCAGGCGTTCGTGCCGCGCACTGTTCTTGAGCCGCTCCAGAAGGTCTTTCTGCACTTCTATGGCGTACACCCGCCCCGCGCCTCCGACAGCGCGTGATGCCGCAAAGGTAAGCGCGCCGCTTCCGGCGCCAAGGTCTGCGACGTGCGCGCCGCTCTGCAAATCAAACTGGGCAATAGTGTGGGAAGGATCTGAGAAGGACATAAAAGAAAATTATCAATTTACAATGGTCAATTATCAATCAAGCTCAATCAAGAAAATTATCAATTTACAATGGTCAATTATCAATTAAATTTCAATTATCAGCAAGAAATTCAAACAATAGAATTCTCAATCGGCCTATTCGCTCTAGAAGACCTTACAATTTTAGCAAAAATAAGAAGCAATTCATGGGCTTCCTTCCGAAAAGGAAGAAGCTCCTCTTTTTTCTCCGGATGAGCGGCTGTCAACAAACGCAACCAATGTCGAGTTTCCTTGGTCTCTTTTTTTGAGATGCTTATCTTATGAATGAAATCTTTCTTACTTTCTGCTTCTACGGCCTCACCATAGTTTGCTCCTATAGAACCTGATGCACCTACCAATTGACTGATGATTCTCTGATTCACGGCATCAGGTTTAATAGTACGGCAAAAAGTGATTACCTTTTCTGCAAAGACAGTAGTACGTTCTTCCAGATTGAAAATTCTCTCATTTGTCGCCATTGATTGAAAATTGGAAATTGATAATTGAAAATTCATTGCGCCTATAGACACGTCAATGACGCAATGCTGTCCCCTTCTCTCAATTTCATAATCCGGACTCCCTGCGTGGAACGTCCCAATGTGGGAATCTCTTTCACATCGGTGCGAATCACCTGCCCCTTGCGCGACATGGCAACCACTTCCTCATCCGGAGACGTAATCATGTGCGCGCCGCAGAGTTTGCCGGTCTTTTGCGTAATGTTGGCGGTCTTGATGCCGCTTCCCCCGCGCTTCTGCGTTTTATATTCGGAAAGTTTGGTCTTCTTGCCGTATCCTTTCTCCATAATCACGAGCAGTTCCGGATTGGCTGTCCCCTTTTTCACGATGGAAACACCCATGATATAGTCGCCTTTCGGAAGGCGCATGGCCTTGACCCCCGCGGCTCCGCGCCCCATCTCACGAATATCGCTCTCCTTGAAACGGATGGCCTGTCCTCGTGAAGTTACGAGCACCGCCTCATCCCCTTTCTCAACAAACGAGGCGGATACCAGTTCGTCTCCTGCCTTCAAACTAATGGCGATAAGCCCGCTCCGGCGCACATCATGAAAGCTTTTTGCCGCCACTTTTTTGCCGATTCCGTTTTTCGTAACCATAAGGAGCGAAAGTGTATTGGCCTTCACCTCTTTCGGCATGGGCAGAATTGAGGTTACTTTCTCCTCGGGCGAGAGCGGGAGAAAATTCATAACCGACTTGCCCTTGGTCGCCCTCCGTCCCTCCGGAATTTCATACATCTTTATCTGAAACGCCTTGCCTTTGTCCGTAAAGAACAGCAGGTCATTGTGTGTGGTGCCGGTAAGTACGTGCGTCACGAAGTCCTCATCTTTCGTGTCCAAATCAACCACGCCAATGCCGCCGCGGCGCTGTTTGCGAAACTCCTCGGGGTCGGTGCGCTTGATGTACCCTCCCTTGGTAAACACGAGCACTGCCTCGGCATCCGGAATCAGGTCTTCCTCGGAAAAGGCCTTTGCACTGTGCTTGATAACGCGGGTCTTGCGCTCGTCCCCGTACTTCTCACCGATTTCCTGAAGTTCCTTTTTGATAACCGCGGAAATTCTCTTGGGACTGCTCAAAATCTCCTTCAACTGCGCGATGAGCGCCTGCACGGCCGAGAGCTCATCTTCAATTTTCTTGCGTTCAAGTCCCGCGAGGCGCGACAGCTTCATTTCCAGAATCGCCGTGGCCTGCAGGTCGGAAAATCTGAAGGTCTTGATGAGTGCGGCCTTCGCGGTTTCCACATCAGCCGATTTCTTGATGAGCTTGATGATTTCATCAATATGGTCGAGTGCTTTGGAGAGACCGAGCAGGATATGCTCGCGGTCTTCGGCTTTTTTCAGGTCAAACGCCGTCCGGCGCCGCACCACCACCTCGCGGTGCTTCACGAATTCTTCAAGCATGGCCTTGAGGGAGAGCGTCTGGGGCGTGCCATTAACGAGCGCCACACAGTTGTAATGGAACATTTCCTCAAGCTGGGTGTGCTTGTAAAGAGTATTCAACACTTTTTCGGGGAAGCTTCCCTGTTTGAGGTCTATGACAATACGCACGTCGCGGGTGGATTCATCGCGCAGTCCCTTGATGCCGTCCACCTTTTTCTCACGCACCAGTTCGGCAATCTTCATGATGAGTTCCGACTTGTTCACGCGGTACGGAATGGAGGTGATGATAATCTGGTACTGTCCCGCTTTGTTCTCCACGATTTCCGCCACACCTCGCGTCTGCACGCCGCCTTTTCCGGTCGCATAGGCATGCGCCAAATCACGGGTGCCATACACCACTCCGCCGGTCGGAAAATCAGGACCGGTGACAAACTGCAATAAATCCTCTGTGGTCGCGTCACGGTTTTCAATCAAATGCAGCGTAGCGGCGACCACTTCCCGCAAATTATGGGGCGGGATATTGGTGGCCATGCCGACCGCAATGCCGAGCGTCCCATTCAAGAGCAGATTCGGCACCGCCGAGGGAAGCACGGTGGGTTCCTTGCGGGTGCCGTCGTAATTCGGGCGGAAGTCAACGGTCTCCTTATCAATGTCGCGGAGAAGTTCGCTCGCCACACGCGACATCTTGGCCTCGGTATACCGGTAGGCGGCCGGCGGGTCACCGTCCTGCGAACCAAAGTTTCCCTGTCCGATAATGAGCGGATAGCGAAACGAAAATGACTGGGCCATTTTCACCATGGCATCATAGACCGACACGTCCCCGTGCGGGTGATATTTTCCAAGCACATCTCCGACCACCGTGGCTGATTTTCTGGTCTTGGCCGAGGCGGAAAGCCCCATTTCCTGCATGGAAAAGAGAATCCGGCGATGCACGGGCTTGAGCCCGTCGCGTATATCCGGCAATGCGCGGGCGGTAATCACCGACATGGCATAGTCCAGATAGGACTCTTTCATTTCCGCAACCAAATTGCGGTCAATAATGCCGTTGTGTTCAGCTGTTTTCTCCTTTGGCTCTGGCATAAATCCCCCTTAACAAAGGGGGTGACTCATTCTGATGAGTCGGGGGTTGTTACAACCCTCCTCCGACTTGAGTCGGAGTGCTCCCTTTAATAAGGGAGATTCTATCATAATTTTACTCACCTGTCACACCATTTTCAACCGCATTTTCCTCTCGCAAAATGGGATAAATGCTCTCCACTCCGGTCATGCGCTCTTTGATGGCGTTAAAGGCCTCCCGGACGGCACTCACCTCGCCTTCCATGACGCTTGAGTCGCTTTTTGAAACCGTCACCGCACTATCCGGTGTTCCGGCCGTGAGGGACAGGAGCCAAAAGAGAACCACGAGGAGGGTGATGCCGCACGCGGCAAACAGCGCAATCTTTTTACGCACCGGTTCCGGCTTTTTCTGGAGTTGTTCAATAAAATGAAGCATGGCGTTACTCACTGTTAACTGTTAACTTTTGACTGTTAACGGTTAAGAGTTAATGGTTAACGGTTGGAAATCATTGTCCTGCCTTGAGCACAATGATTTCCGCTTCTTTCCCCTCCAAATCCTTTTTCTTGATGGTCAGTTTCTCCTGCTGCTCCGTCTTTTCTTCTCCGGCTTCCTTCAAAAACTGCTTGAGCGCATTGCTCTCCCCGAGTCCCGCGAAATGTATGGGAATAATAAGGCGCGGCTCAAGCGAAACGCAGAGCTTCTCGGCTTCCTGCGGGGTCAACACTCCCTCTCCTCCAATCGGTACGAACAGGATATCAATGTCATCAAGCTCTTCTTTGAGTTTCTCCGGCAGTTCCGGAGACGAAAGTGCACCGAGGAAACAGAGCTTCATGCCTTCAAGCCGGATGGTGTAGACCGTGTTTAACTTGCCCGTTCGGGTTTCGCCTTGCGAAAGCCGCTCGGGTTTCCCCTCTTTTTCCACCCCATACCCCGAGCGCGTCTCAAATCCGCGGATGCCGACTCCCTGTATCTCATACTCGCCTGCTCCACGAACCTCAAACGGCTTACGGTCTCCGTGCGATACGGTGTCAAATCCGTTCATGTCTCTGTGATTCAGTGTGGAAAGCACAATGTCCGCTCCAAAGCGGCTCCCCTTGAGTGAGGATTCTTTGGAGGGCGGATTGATGGCAAGCACCGTATCCCCGAACTGCAGTTTGACGAACTCCCCGCCTAAATAAGTAATTATCATGCTCGGTACAATCTGTCGACCTGTGAGGTCGACAGATTTCTTACTATTGCTACAATGAATCATATGATAGGAGATATCTCGCACATCTGCAACCGAGGTCTGGAGAAACGCAAGATTTTTGTGACCGAACGTGACTATCATCGCTTTGTCGTAAATTTATTCCGTTTAAACAATAAGGGAGCGGCTCTGCGAAACGTAGAGAATTCCCTTTTTGAGCAGCCGCAGAATAAATTGGTGGAAATTCTGCAATGGTCTCTCCTGCCCAATCATTATCACTTGCTTGTATACGAGAAGACCGAGGGCGGCACATTAAGTTTTGCCAAACGGTTAGGAAACGCATTCACAAAATATGTAAACACCAAAGAGGAACGAAATGGGTACCTGTTCGGAAATCACGCAAAAATTGTCCCGATTAAGAAGGATTCCCAATTCCTGTACATTCCTTTTTACATTGATTTGAATCCTTTAGATTTGGGATATCCTAAATGGAAAACCGGTGGAGTAACAAATCCGGAGAGAGCTTTAGATTTTCTTTTGCAATACAAATGGTCAAGCTTTCAAGACCATTTCACAAACCGACCGTGCAAGGCAATTTTGAATCAGAAATTATTTTACGATTTGTTTGAAACTACGCGAGAAGAATATCGCACGGGATTGTTGGAATTTCTTGATCGAGAAGAATCTGTCGACCTCACAGGTCGACAGATGGACAAATTGGCCAATTGAGGTATACTTTCCCACACCGTCTGTCTCTCCGAATGGAGAGTTGCTCCGAGGAGCGTAATGAAGGCATTGGTTCGGCTTTGCTCACCATCTTGAGCCTGCCGAAAGTGGTTCGGCTGCGCTCACCATCTTGAGCCTGCCGAAAGATTAACAGAAAGATTCGGGAACTAACCCTTACAATACGAATTACGAATTTCTCCGAAATATCCGAATGACTTTTATTCGTATATTCGTCCTAAACCCGTCCGATGACGGGTCGGACTAGGGTACTCATTCGCTATTCGTAGTGCAAGAAGTCCCGGCTATTTTCATGTATGACAACCGATACACAATCCCTCCCGGCGGAAGAAGCCGCCATTCCGGAAACTCCGGAGGAGGAGAAGCCGGAGAGGCCCATGACCGCTTTATTCTCGGGCATTGCGAACCCGCCGGGAGTAGGCGAACTTATTGAAGGAGTGGTTATTTCATCCGTCGCGGGCCGCGTGTATGTTGACCTGCACCCCTTCGGCACCGGCATTATTTACGGACGCGAATACATCAACGCGCGCGATGTCATCCGCAAGATAAATCCAGGCGACAGCATCGCGGCGAAGATTGTAGATTTTGAAAATCCCGACGGCTATGTGGAGCTCTCGCTCAAGGAGGCGCGGCAGGCGCTCATTTGGAATGATGCCGAAGCAGCTATCCGCGAGAAAAGCGTGTTTGAGCTTCCGGTAAAGGACGCGAACAAAGGCGGCCTTATTTTGGAGTGGCAAGGCATTGCCGGATTTCTTCCGGCCTCCCAGCTTAAGAGCGAGCACTACCCCCGGGTGCCGGACGGCGACAAGGATAAG
>JAUSHG010000089.1 GCA_030648695.1 bacterium
TCGCCAAGCCGCAGACGAAGTTCCGGTTTCTCCACCAATTCTTTCATGGCACCGAACAATTCATCCTCATTTCCTACCGGAATGATAATACCGCTCTCATCATGCTTAATAAACTCTCCGGCAAGCCCAACATTGGTCATGATAATCGGCAATTTGTACGCCGCCGCCTCGGTGACTACGACACCATACCCCTCGGAGTCAGACGTAAGTAGAAACGCATCTGCTTCTTGGTAGTACCGTTCCAGATTTTCCTGCCGTCCTGCCAAAATTACTTTGTCCTTCAATTGGAAATTAGAAATTAGAAATTGGAGATTGCTTCGCTCCGCGCCGCTTCCGACAATCACAAGGCGCACATGCGGCACCTCGCGCACCAATCGTGCAAACGCGCGAATTTGCAAAGCAATATTCTTGACCGGAACCAATCGCCCGACTGTCAGAAATGTAAACGGGACGGGCAGACCTTTTTTCACGGACCGCAGTGCTGTCTCAACTTGGGTATACACAGGAAGAATATAGAATTTGGAAATTGGAAATTGGAAATTGGAAATTAATTCTCTTTGTAACCGTTCGCTGACAACGCGGATTTTGGTCGCACGCGGAAGTAGAAAATTGGCAACTATTTTCCGCAAACCGGAATACTGCTCCAATCCGTGAACTTGAATCTCAAGCGGGATGTTGAACTTGCGTGCCAGCAAAAACCCAATCAACCCAACAAAATACGCATCCTGAACCGTAATAAGGTTGTACTCTTGCCTCTCCCTCTCAGTTGAGGGGGAGATTGAGAGGGGGTGGTGTTTGAGGATTCCTTTCCCCTTTCTCCACATCTTGAAAAATTGCAGTATCTTAAATCCTCCTACAGCATGGATAACCAGATGTGGCGAAATTCTTTTTTGCTCATCCCGTTTCCCCGGCATCAACACCGTCACATTGACCTCTTCCGTGTCTGTTCCATGTTTCCCCGCAAGCGAAATAAGCCGCCTCTGCACCAGCGAACCTTCTTTCAATACATTTTTATCCAAGCTCAAATTAAGTACGCGCATAGACATCTAAGATTTCCTCTGCAATCTGTTCATAACTGTGGGTAAACGTAAATGCTGCTACTTTTCTGCACTGCTCCTCAAAATTCTTCTCATCAGAGAGCCATGCGATTTTCTGCGCGATATCTTCGGTATCTTCAGGATTCACCCAGAGCCCGATATCCTTCAACCTTTCATAAAGTCCTGTTTCGCGGGTAAGAATGAACGGTTTGTTGAACGCAATGGCCTCCAGAATAGTATTTGGAGAAACATCTCCGAGAGACGCAAGTATAACAGCATATCCATTCTCAATTGTCTTCAAAAACTCCGTTCGGCTACCGGTCTGCAATTCTAACGTCGCCTCTCCTCCCCTGCTTCTCACTTTCTCAAATGCTTCCCGCACCCGCGGAATATTCTTCCACTTCAGTTCCCTCGTCCCCCCCACAAACACCTTCCTTACAAGGTCGGACCTTGTATCGGGAAAAAGGTCGGACCTTGTTTTTGACCCGTAATAATTCTCCACAACAAAACACTTCCCCGAATTAAGACCGTATGGCTCTGCAAAGATATCCTTCTGCCATGTGGTGCTAAATATAATCGCATCGGCATGGCGGAACAAAAACCGAACGAGGTGAAAGATGATTCGCTCCTTCAAGTTAAAGTGTCGCATGCTCTTCTGATAAAAGTGCTTAAGCAAAACTAAGTCCCCTGTGCGCTCCACATACGCCTCCCAAAGAAAGTCCCCACCAGTGCGCAGGATAATCTTTTTACCCAAAAGTTTCGCAGCAAGAAGCGCCGGCAGAGCAGCACTAAAAGTGTCGGGGGAGAATACAAAGTCAACTCCGGGAAGCGAGAAAAGTACCCGAAAAAAGTAGTACAGATGCCGAATACCTGTAGGTAGTTTGCGCGTCAAAACGCTTGTCCGCATGACGGCGGAAAAGGCGAGCACCTTCACCTGATGTCGAAGATCCTGATGCTTTGCGAAGGGTCGAAGATCCTGATGCTTTGCGAAGGGTCGTAGATCCTGAGTCTCTCCGAAGGACCCCTGCTTTCGCCACACCTCCTCCACACCTTTTGCATATTGAGCAGGACCTCCGATATCAGGAGGGTAAATGCCTGTTGCTATAAGTATTTTCACAGCCTTACTATAACAAAGAAAAAGGACTACCCGTTAGGGCAGTCCTTATTCAACTAGATATATATCTAGTTGAGGATTTCACAGGAGCGTACGGTTGCTTATAGTGGTTCCGACCAATGCCTTGTGTGCAAACCTGATTACCACACTCTCTTCATGAATGCCTGCGATTGTTGCGCGCATTCCCCGGCGAAAACAAATACTTGCCTGATTTATCTTGGACTGCGGTCCTCCAGTGCCAGTATTTGATTTCCCGCCGTTTTTACTGCCCAAGCGAAATGTTCTCCGTCCGTCGAGTTCGCGATATAAGCGGGTTCCCTCATCGCCCGGTTTGCCGTTTAAGATGCCGCCCGATTCAGTAAGAAAGATAATCGCATCTGCATTGAGGAGGCACGCTACTCGCCTCGCCATGTAGTCGTTATCCCCCTCTCCTCTTTTCATCTTCTTCAGTTCCAATCGGGACAGCAGGTCATTTTCGTTGACGATAAGCACCGTACCCGGACCGGATAAT
>JAUSHG010000015.1 GCA_030648695.1 bacterium
TCAGCTACGCCACGAAGATTTCGCAGTTTTCTTTTTGTGTGGTCTATCAGATAGTGCCACGGATTGACCATCGTGTAATCATCGCGACTATCGCCCCGCACGTATGCATACAGCATTCGCACGAACCAGTGAAGCGAACGAAGCAAATTGCGCGGAAGCAGAAACCGGAGCTGTTTTCTGCGATTGATGGGTTGGCCGGAGGCAGAGCGTTTCGGGTCATAGGGGTGGGGAGCATCTCTGAAATCCTCAAGTATTTTTTGCGCGTCCGCATAATAGGCGCTTTTTGTGCCGCTCGCGAGATTATTTTTGAAGATTTTTTCAGCATCGGTGAAGGTGTCATACCGCTCGCTTATAGCGAACCGGTCGCGGAGAGATACCGTCAGGATGTGCACAATCCGGATATTGCGCTTCTTCGCAATATGATAGAGCAGTAAGCTCGGCACCGCGCCGATAACGGAAAAGACTACCGCATCGGGTTTTTCGCGGTCCAAGAATTCAATGACCGCCTTGGCGGTAACCTGCAGAATCCGGAGTATTTCTTCGTGAGTATAGCGCGGTGTATTATAGGGGTACTCCCGTTTGGCCTGATTGCCCATAATCTCGCGGTCTACAACGAGGTACGGCCAGAGGTTCGGAATGCCGTATTCTTTTTCCAGCACACGCAGATATTCCATATCCAGCTTTTCGTCTCTGTAGCGGTTGTGCACGTCTTCGTCCAAAAGGAGTGACGTGTAGGGAATGTCCGTCTGGGATTTCAGAAATTCATGCACGCGCCGTAGGCCCGTATACGCGCAGAAGTCAGTAACTCCGTATTTTTCCTTGAGCCAAACGGCAAGCGCATGCCCACTGTAGGCGTAGCTTCGCTGGAGAAAGAAACAGATTTTCGGCTTTCGATTCATGGATATTACAACTAAACGTTCAGTAGCGAGGTTATTATAAGGTACACATACGAATATACGAATTATACCAATCAACGAATGGCTACGAATAGGACATGAAAAACATCCGTATTATCCCAACGCTCCATATCAAAGGCCATAATGTGGTCAAGCCCATACAGACCGAGGCCCTGCGCGTGGTCGGCAATCCAAAAGAGCTTGCACTGCGCTATTACGAGGAGGGGGCGGATGAGCTTATCTATCTTGATATCGTGGCAAGCTTGTACAGACGGAATCTTGACTTTGAACTGCTGAAAAGTGTAACGAGCAATATTTTTATACCCGTAACTGTAGGCGGAGGCATCCGCACCCTGCATGACATCAATGATGCCCTGCGTTCCGGTGCAGACAAAGTAGCCATCAATACCGAGGCACTGCGGCGTCCTGAATTTATTTCGGAAGCCGCACGGGAATTCGGTTCACAGTGTATCGTGCTCTACATTGAGGCCAAGAAACAGCCGGACGGTTCCTTTGAGGCATATACAGACGGCGGCCGGGAACATTCCGGTAGGGACGCAGTGGAGTGGGCCAAGCGGGCGATTGATCTGGGGGTTGGCGAGATTCTTGTTTCCTCCGTTGACCAGGACGGCACGCGAAAAGGATATGACCTTCCGCTCATTTCCGCTATCGCCCGCTTTGCCCCGATTCCACTCATTGCGCACGGGGGAGCGGGTAATGCTTCGCACCTTGCCGAGGTTATAGAGAAGGGAGCAGATGCAATCTCCGCTTCATCAATCTTTCACTACAATGAGATTTCTATTGCGGAAGTAAAGAAATCTCTGTCGGAAAAGGGAATTAATGTACGCGCGGAGAATTCCAAATTGTCTAATTCACCTAATTTCTAATTGACAGTCCTCTGTCATCCCCGCGCAGGCGGGGAACCAGAGTTTCTGGATTTCCGCTTTCGCGGGAACGACAAGTCGTTTTATTAGGTGAATTAGAAATTAGATGAATTAGGTGAATTTATGTCTATTGTTATCATTGATTACGGTGTCGGAAATTTACAGAGCTTACAGAAGGCATTTGCGCATTTTGGCGTGGAAGCACTCATTACTGAACGTGCGGAAGAAATCAAAAAAGCCGATGGTGTGGTGCTTCCCGGAGTCGGTTCATTTGAAGCCGGTATGCGCGGGTTAAAGGCGCGGGGGCTTATAGAAACCGTACAGGCAGTAGCAGAAGAAAACCGACCCATGCTCGGCATTTGCCTCGGCGCACAGCTGATGCTTTCAAAAGGGCACGAATTTGGGATTCACGAAGGGCTTTCGGTCATTGAAGGGGAGGTGGTGAAATTTGAGGCGGAACAAGTGAAAGAAAAGATCCCTGAAGTGGGATGGAACAAGGTATATCCGCCAGAGGGGGTTTCGTGGGAGAAAAGTATATTTGCCGGACTCGAGAGTCCCGAAATGTACTTTACTCACTCCTATATTTTTGTACCCAAAGAATTTGAGCATGTGTTCGGCAACACCAGCTATGGAGGAGTAGAGTTTTGCTCGGTCATTCGGAAGGGAAACATCTACGGAACCCAATTCCATCCTGAAAAAAGTGGAAAGGCCGGTCTTGCTCTCATAGAGAATTTCATCAAGCTCGTGCAATCCGTTTCCTGAAAAAACACGATACTTTTTCAAGCGTCCGGAAGTTATATATACTGTTGTGAAAACCACCATGAAAGAGCGCACCGCGAAACCCAAAAGCAAGAAAGGAGCTGAAGCAAAATACGGACTTCCCGGTGAAGTGCGGTTTTGCACGCGCTGTGTCATTTCCAACCAGCGTCCGAACTCGGTGGTTGAGTTTACGAACACCATACGGTCCCTGAAGAAGACCATTAATGTGGATTCGGAAGGGGTGTGCGATGCCTGTCGTTTTGCCGAGCAGAAAAAAATCGGGATTGACTGGGACAAGCGCGAAGCAGAACTCCAAGCGCTCTGTGACCGCCACAGGAAGAATGACGGTTCCTATGACTGCATTGTGCCGGGAAGCGGAGGCAAGGATAGCTTTTACGCCTCGCATATCCTCAAATACAAGTACGGCATGCATCCCTTGACCGTTACGTGGGCGCCGCATCTCTATACTCCGTGGGGCTGGCAGAACTTTGAGTCGTGGATTCACGCAGGATTTGATAATTATTTGCATACACCAAACGGACGCGTACACCGTTTGCTTACGCGGCTTGCTGTGGAGAAACTCTTTCACCCTTTTCAGGCATTTGTCATCGGACAGAAAGCGCTTGCCCCGAAGATGGCGCTGCTCTTCAATATTCCGCTTATTTTTTACGGGGAGAATGAAGCAGAGTACGGAAATCCGATAGGCGATACGTCGTCTGCAAAACGGGACTGGTCGTATTTTACGCACACAGACCCGACGCAGATTTTTTTGGGCGGCGTGTCTTTTGCGGATTTAAAAAAGAAGTACGGTCTTGCTCCCAATGACCTTGCTCCTTATCTACCCGCCGACCCCAAGGCAATTGAGCGGTTGGGCGCGGAGGTGCATTATCTTGGCTATTATCTCAAATGGCACCCACAGTCCTGCTACTACTACGCGGTCAAGCACGGCGGATTTACGGCTTCGCCCGAGCGAACTCCCGGAACGTATAGCAAGTACAACTCAATTGACGACAAGATTGACGACCTGCATTACTACACCACCTTCATCAAGTTCGGCATCGGACGCGCCACGTATGATGCGGCGCAAGAAATCAGAAGCGGCGACATCACGCGCGATGAGGGGGTGGCGCTGGTAAAGCGGTTTGACGGAGAATATCCGACCCGCTTTGAAAAGGAATTATTTGAGTATTTGAGTATTTCCGAAAAAGAGTTTCCAAAGGTAGCAAAGCAGTTTACCCATCCGGTGATGGATAAGGCGTACTTTATGAAGTTGGCGGATACGTTCCGGTCTCCTCATTTGTGGGAAAAAGTGAAAGGGGAGTGGAAGCTGAAGCACCAAGTCCAATAGAATTATTCTAATTAACCTAATTATTCTAATTGACCTAATCAATGAGCAATGACAAAAATCCCAAGTACGATTTGGAGGAGCGTAGTGCCAAATTAGGGGAACAGGTAATTATGTTTGCCAAAAAGATTCCGGTAACTTTAATTACCCAGCGTCTTATCCCGCAATTGATTGGTGCGGGGACTTCTATTTCAAGTAATTATTGTGAAGCGGATGATGCGGAGTCAGGAAAAGATTTTGTACATAAACTCGGCATTTGCAAAAAGGAGGCCAGAGAAACCAAAAATGTGTTACGCATGATAGCCGTCGCGGTTCCTGAACTGAAGGACGAGGCACGAATATTGTGGCAGGAAGCGCACGAATTGAATTTGATTTTTAATGCCATTATCAAGAAGATTAGAGATAAGAAGAAATAGTTGCGTTACTCTGAATTGGAAATTAGGAATTGGAATTTCATTAGAATAATTAGGTTAATTAGAGCAATTAGAATAATTTATGACTGTACTCGCAATCATTCCGGCGCGCGCCGGTTCAAAGAGGATTCCGAATAAGAACATTCGGGATTTTTGCGGTAAGCCGCTTATTGCGTATGCAATAGAGCAGGCGAAAGCCGTGCCTTTTATTGACCGTGTGATAGTTGATACTGATTCCCCCGAAATTGCCGAGGTGGCGAAACAGTATGGCGCAGAGGTTCCGTTTCTCCGTCCGGCACATCTTGCAACCGATACTTCAGGCATTAATGACGCGCTCTCGCATCTTTTTGCTCGTCTCAAACAAGAAGAAGGATACGAGCCCGACTACTGTGTGCTTCTACAGACCACCTCGCCGCTTCGGGAAGAGAGGGATATTGAGGCGTGCTGGCAGCTAATGCAGAAAACAGGGGCAGATACGGTGCTCACCGTAGCACCGACGCATCCACGGCTGTATCACCTTGATAAAGAGAGCCGTATT